>CAYRYO010000008.1:2080-54755 GCA_964428475.1 uncultured Tissierellaceae bacterium | reverse complement strand
TAGCTTCAGCTGGTCTTTTGATTGGTGTACTATCTTCAGAATATAGTATTTCTTCCATTGGATTGTTTTTAGGGCGTGGAACTATTATATCTATGTTTTTAGTTATGGGGATATTGCCTCAAATCTTATTATTGGGTGACAAGATTATTGATAGAACAGGATTTAAACTTAAAAGCCGTTTGCATACTGAGAGTCATAGGGGTCATATTAGAGTTGACGGTCATATTCGAGGACATATATCTGGAGTGGTAGATGCGAAGATTCAGGGTATTGTTTATGGAGATGTAAATGGCATAGTAGAACTCGGATCCATAGAAGATATAAATCCAGATTTGCTGGAAAAGAAGGAAGTGGACTTTGATGAAAAAACAAAACAAAGTATATAGAAACATTATAGTTTTTGTATTGTCATTTATTATATTGATAAACAATTTAAATTTATCCTTTGCAGAATCAGATACTATATATATTGATTCCATAGATGATTTAGTAAAATTTAGTCAAGATGCATCTCTTGACACATACTTCAGAGGTAAAACAATTATATTGCAATCAGATATTGATATTTCAAGTGTAGAATCTTTTTCCATACCTACATTTGGAGGAATTTTTGATGGTCGTGGGAATACCATATCTGGAATTTCAATATCGGAAAGTGGATCCATACAGGGATTATTTAGATATTTACAAGAAGATGGAGTAATAAAAGACTTAAATGTCTCTGCTAGTATAAAGCCTTCAGGAAGTCAAAATGTTGTAGGAGGCATTGTTGGAAATAATAGGGGTAGCATTGAGGGCTGTAATTTTAATGGAGATGTAATGGGGAAGAACAGTATAGGTGGGATAGCTGGTATAAATGAGGCCACTGGAACAATATCCGATTGCAGCTCTAGTGGAAAGATAAGTGGAGAGCATTTTATAGGTGGTATAGTAGGACAAAATTTAGGCACTATTTTCAAGTCATATAATTTATCTGAAATTAATACCTCAATTGTAGAGTCAACTTCAAATAGAGGAGATATAAACTGGTCGCAGATTAATTCAATAGAAAATGTCAATGCATATACCGATATAGGTGGTATCGCAGGATTATCATCTGGATATCTCCAAGATTGTGTCAATCGTGGGCCTGTAGGATATAAGTATATGGGATATAATGTGGGTGGTATTGTAGGAAGACAATCTGGCTATTTAAGTAATTGCAAAAATTATAATACTGTTTTAGGGCGTAAGGATATAGGGGGGATTATTGGACAAGTAGAACCACATCTAACGCTTTCATTTTCTGAAGATATGATACAAAAGCTTAATCATGAAGTAAATCTCTTACAAAATATTATGAATAAATCTTTTGCTAATGTCAGATCCTCCTCTGGAGCAATATCCTCTGAAATAGATAGCATATCTAAATCGTTAGATGATACTCATGAGTCTATGGAGATTTTATCTCGAGGAACTTTAGATCACATTGATCATATAACAGATACAGTGAATATAGCTAGCAAGAGAATATCATATACCCTGGAAGAAATTATCCCTATATTGGATCAGGCAGAGGAACTTTCTGATAGATTTAATGATGGATTAAAGCATATAGAATCAGGATTTGATAATCTAGAAGAGACATCCAATAGTATGGCTGATGCATTAAATGAAGGTAAAGGTGCTGTTGAAGATTTAAGAGAAGGCATAAATTTAGCAGGAGATGCCATATATAAAACTAAAGGCACATTGAATAGATTATTAAATATTCTAGAAAATAAGGGAAGTATAAAAGACATTGTTAAGGAATTAGAAGAGGCTTTAGGGCAGTTAGAAGAGAGTTTTGTAGATGGAAGTGAGTCTATATCAAATATTTTGGATGCATTGAGAAATTTAGATATAAAGAATCCAGACTGGGATGATTTATTAAAAGAACTAGATAGTTTGTCAGGTGATTTTGAATCTACAGCTCCAATTGTATTTAGATTAAACAGGGAAATTTCTACTATAATTAGCAATGGCTTATTGCAAACAAAAATAGACACTAGGAGAGATTTAAATGATATATTAGATGACCTTTACAATTCATCTAGAAATATAGACACAAGTATAAAAGGCATCTATTATTCTCTCTCCAAATTGGAAACTACATCACAACAATCGGGGGACGCATTCCATGATTTTAGCACTGGGTTTTATAAATTTGCTAATGCTTCTGAGTCGATGACCGCAGTGCTTGTTTCAATCAGAGATCTAGTAGATTCTCTAGTATCAGAGCCTGATATTGTGCTTAATAATATAAGTAGCGATTATAGACAATCTGGAGAGGATTTGTTTGAGAGTATAGGGAATATATCTTCACAGGTAAATAATATAAATGGAGAAATAAGAGATGCAGGTGATATCTTAATTAATGATATAGAAGCTATTAACGATCAAATATTTGTGGTCTTTAATCTTTTAATGACGTCTATAGAAGGTAAAGATAAATCTGAATATATTGAGGATATATCCAATGAAGATGTAGATGATACTAGCCTAGGTGTAGTTTATAAAAATCAAAACTATGGATATGTTAGTGGCGATGTTAATACTGGAGGAATAGCCGGATCTATGGCCATAGAATATGATCTAGATCCTGAAGATGATATATTTAAAAAAGGAGCACCATCCCTTAATTTTAAATATATGACCACCGCCATTCTTAAAGAATGTATAAACCATGGTAAAGTAAATTCAAAGAAGGATTATATAGGTGGGATAGCAGGTCGTATGGCTTTAGGTTTGATTAAAGGATGCGAAAATTATGGTGATGTGGAAAGTAAAGAAGGTGACTATGTAGGCGGTATAGCAGGAGCTTCAGATACAAGGATAGATAATTCCTTTGTACTATCATCTATTTCAGGTAAAAACTATCTTGGTGGCATCGCAGGCTATGGGAATGATATTTCAAATTCATATACATTGGTGAAATTTGAAAATGGGACCGAATGGATTGGTTCTATAGCAGGGAAATCTGAAGGGGAAATAACTAATAATTACTATGTAAATGACAGAGTTGCTGCAATTGATGGAATAAGCTATAGTGGGAAGGCTTGTCCTATCAGTTATGAAGAATTACTAAGAGTTGATATTTTGCCAAAGGCTTTCACCGAATTTCATACAATTTTTATAGCTGATGGGGAGATAATAGATGAAATACCCTTTCAATATGGTGATTCATTTAATTTTACCTTATTGCCAGATATACCTGTAAAAGATGGATATGATGGTCATTGGGAAGATTTTGATTCTAGTAATATGGTCTTTAATACTACAGTAGAAGCTATATATAATCCACTAAAGACTGTTTTAGCTAGTGAGATTTTACGGGCTGGAGATGGTTTTCCCTTATTTTTAGCAGAAGGTAAGTTTAATAATGATGTCAAACTAAATTTATTTCCTTTTGATATAGCCAATACTAAACTACCAATGAAAGATAAAAAGATTTTAGATGCGTGGAATATAGAATTGCTTGGTTTAGAAGATGAAGATGAAGACGAAGACTATATACTTAGACTACTTTTACCTGAAACAAAGAGAAAAGTAACAGTATGGGAGTATAAAGATGGTGGCTGGGATAAGCTGGATTCAACTATTAATGGAAGTTATATTGTATTCTCTATGAATGGGGAATCTGGGACTTTCTGCATGGTAGAAGATAGTTTCCCTTGGATGATTTCTATAATTATTTCCACCATTTTACTAATGATGCTTTTCTTTATTAAAAAAAATAATAAGATCTAGATATGTTCATGTTTATAGTATAAGTTAATTTATTTAAAAAATCCCAATTTAAAATAAAGCTCACAAGATTATTTTTTAGTTGACATCTGATGAAAGTGGCAATATGATGGAAGTGACAATATAATGTCTTTAAAAGGAGTGTACTATGGAAAAAACATTAGATAGCAAACGTTACAAGGTTCTTTGGGCAGCTACAGGTATTAACTTTTTTTCAGGACTTATATATATGTGGAGTGTTCTAAGTAGATCTCTAATAGATGACTTAGGATTTACAAGCAAACAGGCCTCGCTTCCTTATACTACTTTTACAATAGCATTTGTCTTATCAATGGTATTTTTTGGGAGGATGCAGGATAGCAAAGGGCCACGATTGGTTGCAACACTTGGATGTGTATTGATGGGGATTGGACTTGTCTTATCTGGAATATTTACTAGCCCTATAATGCTAGTACTCACTATGGGTATAATAACAGGTGCGGGTATAGGAATCTTGAATGTATCTACTTCGCCACCAGTAGTCAAATGGTTTCCACCTGAAAAGAAGGGAATGGTTACAGGAATTGTAGTTGCTGGGGCAGGACTTTCTTCTACTATGTATTCCCCACTTGCAAATTATTTGCTTGAAAGTGTTGGAATACATAAGACTTTTATATATATAGGAATAGGAGCCTTTCTTGCTTCTATAATTCTTGCACAGATACTTAAAAACCCAAGCAAAGAGGATTTAAAAGATAAGGATAAAAAAGAAGGAAAGAAAATATTAGTTAAAGATTATAGCTGGAATGAAATGTTAAAATCAATTTACTTTTATAAACTATGGATTATGCTTGCATTTTCGTCTTCAGCAGGCCTTATGATTATAGGTCATATAAGTAGTATTGCAAGGATTCAAGCAAAGTGGGAAGGCGGATTTATCTTGGTTATCTTGATATCTCTTTTTAATACATTTGGAAGAATAATGGGTGGGGCCATATCAGATAAGATAGGAAGATTTAATTTAATGAAGATTATATTTACAGTTCAAGCATTGAATATGGTTTTTTTCGCAAGTTATTCAAGCACAGTGATACTATCTATTGGAGTAGCAGTGACAGGATTTTGTTATGGAGCAGTCTTTCCAGTATTTCCATCAGCTATCACAGATCTTTATGGACTTAAAAACTTTGGTATTAATTATGGAATAATGTTTACAGGCTGGGGTCTTGGTGGAATAATAGGACCTATGATTGCAGCAAGTATATTTGACTCAGTAGGCAATTACAAATCAGCATATATTGTGGCAGCCTTGCTACTTATAATATCAGTAATAATAGCAATTACATTTGATAAAACTAAATTAGAAATAAATCAGTAAGCATAAATACACCACAAGTAGAAATACTTGTGGTGTATTTTAAAGCCTTAAGGTTTTGAAATTCTATAATTGTCTAATAGATTATCAGTTTTGTCATCTATAAGCATATCTTTCCAATTAGGATTGCCTCTTGGATTCAAATAATTATCATATATATCATCTAGTAAGCCATAGAATTGATATTGAGATAAAACACTATCATTAAATGAAAAATAAGTAGCTTCAAAGGATTCATTGGCTATATTAATTGTAAACTGTATAGTGAAAACTCCAAGATTTCCATTCCTAAAAGCTGTACCATTAAATTCAACTACATGGTTGTCATCAGTAGAATAAAAATACTCCCACAAACAATTAGCAAAAAAGCTTTCAAATGCTTGCTTTACTGATGGATGAGGATAATCATAAAAATGACCATGTTGAACAATATTTAAAGGTAACTCTTGATCTATTGTTCTTGTATTCTCTGTAGAAAATTTAGCTAAAACCTTGCTATTAAGTTTAGAACCGTTTTTAGAAAAGATATTATCCTCTATAACGATGGTATAAGTTTCATCATTATTATATTCTCTTTGTGGATAAATAGATATAGTCTTTTCATTAGTTTCTTTTAATAATTTAGTTGGAAATATGTTTTTATTAGAGTCTAAAATATAAAGCTTGTCCTTCCATGATTTTTCATCTAGATTCATATTAAAACGTACTTTCCAGACCTTATCTATAGGGATATCATCAAAAACCTTCCAGAAAATCTCTTTTTCAGGAGAAAATGTTTGATATTGCGACCCGATTATATAACTATCATTAATAGGATAAACTTGGACATTGCTATCTTGGACATTTTTTTTAGTATAATTATAAATTTCATTTAAAGTAATATTTTTGTCATTGTTGCTATCTGCCATAAAAATATTATTATAACCATTTCCGATTACAAAAGCTCTAGTGAATCCTCCGCCCCACCCCCAGCCATCTGTATAGCCGTATTCGTAGGAACTTTCAGATTTGGATGATGATGTGATTACTTTATATTTACTATTTGTTAAATAATTACGACTATTTTTATTGGAAAATACACTTATTATTGAATTGTTATACTTATTTAAATCAACTTCTAACAAAGAATCTTCTTCATTTTCATCATATGTATATGGTGATTGAAGATTGTGGCCTTTATTGATAAACCCCCCAGAGTGACAAGTATCTAAAATAATCACGAATGTACCAGGAATATTGCTTAGTTCTTTTTCTAATGCATGAACACTTAAATCTGAATCATCAACTCCAACCAAAGATGACGTAGAACTATATGGGTCGAAGTAACCATGGCCTGAGTAGTAGAAATAGGAGATATCTCCTGTTTTGGCGTATTTAAATTCTTCTTTTATACTTTCTATCATTTCATAATTTGTTAGATTATGTTTTATTGTTATTTTACTAAAAGATTGATTTTCTTTTCCAAAGTAATTATGATTTAAAGCATTTTCCATTTTCGCTAGATCGTTTTTTGGACCAGCCAAAGAGTCACCTGTTTGATAATTTGAATTTCCTATTAACAATGCTCGATAAACAGGCGTTTCTAAAGCGTTTGTTGTTTTTGGAATAAAAACTATAAATATTAAAAAGATCAATAGTGCCATTTTCTTGATTTTCATTTAGCAGCCTCCCTTTAGTATATTGTGTGTATACAAGTTTCTTAATTTGAAAAAAGTTTTATTATTTAAAACACTACTACTTATATATAATTCTATATAAAAGGAAAAAGTCCTTCCTTATATCTCGATTATTATTTCCTTTAAATTAGAAGCTTTTCCACCAATCGTAACATTAATTATCTCAGCATTTGCTATATCCAGCCTAGCTTTTATCTCAGATGGCATATCCATAGAATATCCTTGCTCAAATGTTAAGTCATTTACATTGCTTGTAGAAAGTTTACTATGTTTAAATAGATAAGAACTAAGAGCACCTGTAGCAGTACCAGTTGCAGATTCCTCAGGGATGGCATATAGTGGTGCGAAATTTCTAGAATGGGCTATTCCTTTGTACTTGGTCTCTAAAGTAAATACATGGTAGCCAGTTGCCCCGCATCTTTCACTAATTTTTGATATTTCATCAAAGTTTGCTTTTATAGAAAGTAAGTCAGCTAATGTATTTACTGGGACTATTATATCCTTGAGTCCAGTGGATACGATTTCAATGGGAAGACTATTAGAGATTTTATCTACTGAAATATTAAGAGAACTTGCTATTTCATCCTTATCCAGGCAACCATAAAATTGAGGACATGTTTGAGACATATAAACTGTTCCATCCTCCTTTATATGGATATCTAAAACACCTGCTAGAGTTTCTTGACTATAACTTCCAGTCTTTACGATTTTAAGATGATGCAAAAGGTAAAAAGTCGCAATAGTTGCATGGCCACACAGATCGACCTCTTCACTAGGTGTAAAAAACCTTAATTTAAAATCTGCTAGATCAGAAGGGCTTACAAATGCAGTCTCTGAAAATCCAACTTTTGCTGCTATTTCTTTCATTTGATCGGAATTTAGATCCTTTCTATCAATTACTACACCAGCAGGATTGCCACCCAGATCTGTTTTTCCAAAAGCATTTAATGTGTATACTTTTACTTTCAATGAAATCTTCCTTTCATAATTTAATATTCCACTTAATTTCATCATATATTTTATAGTTTTAATTGTCAACAAAGAAGAAAGCCATACTTTTAAAAATAGAAGTCTATGATATAATGAAATAAAACAAAGAATGGAGTGATTGAGATGAAAAAGCAAATCAAGAGTTTTATATTAGGGTTTGCAATTGCGATGTTATTACTTGGAGGCTCAACATTTGCCAGTAGCACAGAGAAAATGATAGGAGTAATGTTTAACCTTGTAAATATTGAGGTCAATGGAGAAAAAGTAAAGACAGATAATATAGCATATAAAGGAACTACATATCTACCTTTAAGAGATATATCAGAGATGCTTGGAAAAGAAGTAAGTTGGAATAAGGATACAAATACTGCTAGTATAAATGATAGCTTGAATGCCAAAGTAACAAGAGTAGTAGATGGAGATACAATTGTAGTTGATTTTCATGGAAAAGAAGAAAGAGTAAGACTTATAGGGGTAGATACTCCAGAATCAGTGCATCCCGACAAGAGCAAAAATGTAGAGTTTGGAAAGATATCATCAGATTTTACAAAATCTAAATTAGAGGGAAAAGAAATTAAACTTGAGTTTGATGTTCAGGAAAGAGATAAATACGGTAGACTTTTGGCATATGTGTATTTAGAGGGAAAGATGTTTAATAGAAGTCTATTAGAAGAGGGATATGCAAATATAGCGACATTTCCACCAAATGTAAAATATGTAAAGGAATTTACAGAGATAGAGCGTATTGCCAGGGATGAAAAGGTAGGTCTTTGGGTTTATGAGGACGATGCTAAGGTGCAGGAAACAGTGGAAAACACTCAAATCAATAATGCCAATCATAAGGATTATGGTCTTAAAGTAAAGGCAGGTTCAAGTGCTACAGCTAGTATTGTTGGAACTCCAAATACTGTATATACTATATCTGTATATTATTCATCAGGAGCTAGCAAGTCAAAAGACCTAATTGCAAAAAAGTCTGACAAGGATGGGAATGTGTCTTGGACATGGAATGTAGGTTCAAAGACTAAAGCTGGCAAATATAGTGTGGTAATATCAGGAGATAAAACAGTTGAATTAGAATTAGAAGTTATCAATTAGAATTCACTTGATAAAAAGGATGATTATATGAAAAAGTTAAATAGTATGTATTTTAGTCCTACAGGTACGACTAAGAGGGTAGTAGAAGCCGTTTCTAATAAGATATTAAATTTTGCTAGTATGCAAAAAGGATATACAATTGATTTTACATTGCCAAATCAAAGGGAAAATGGCCAAGAATTTGGCAAAGAAGATATTCTATTAATAGCTGTCCCAGTATATGCAGGAAGAGTTCCAAATGTTCTTTTGGAGTATTTAAATACTGTTAAAGGAGATAATACTCTAGCTATAGCTATGGTAGTATATGGAAATAGGGAGTATGATGATGCATTAATAGAACTAAGTGATATCTTAACAGGCAATGGATTTAGAGTAATAGCTGCCGCAAGTTTTATAGGTGAACATAGTTTTTCAAAAACTTTAGCAAAAGATAGACCAGATGATAGGGATTTAAATATTGCCAGAGGTTTCGGAGATTCTATATATAAAAAGATAGTCAATGAATCTTATAATGAAATAAAAATAAAAGGAAATAGGCCATATGGGAAATACTATATCCCAAGGGATGAGGATGGAAATCCAGTAGATATAAGAAAGGTAAAGCCAAAAACAGATGAACATTGTATAAATTGTAAAATATGTTCACAGGTATGTCCTATGGGATCCATTGATTATGAAGATGTAAGCAAATTAAATGGAATATGTATAAAATGTGGTGCATGTGTAAAAAGATGTCCCATGTCTTCAAAATACTTTGACAATCTAGATTATTTAAGACATAAACATGAATTGGAAGTTGAATTTAAAAAAAGAAGAGAAGCAGAGTTATTTATATAAAGAAGAGGATGACTTGCCTGAATTCTTAGAAAAAATGATTAAAGTATTACTATAATATTTAAGTGATGTGAATAATATGAATTGTATATTATGTAGAGCTAGCACCGAGTTTTTTCAAACATGGAGAGGAAATGAATATCGTAAATGTAGTGTATGTAATTCAGTGCTATTAAATCCTCAAAACTATATAAATGAAGTGGATGAAAAAGCCAGATACGAGGAGCACAACAATGATGTAGAAGACAAGAGATACCAAGCTTTTGTATTTCCTATAGTAAAGGGCGTACTTGGTGATTATAAAGAGGAGGATACTGGACTTGATTTTGGTTCAGGTACAGGGCCTGTGATATCAAAGTTATTAAAAGACAGTGGATACAATATAAAAGTATATGATCCTTTCTTTGCAAATTATCCAGATAGATTAGAAGTAAAATATGATTATATTGTATGCTGTGAAGTAATAGAACATTTTCATGATCCTGTAAGAGAATTTAAATTAATGAAGTCTTTGTTAAAGTCAGGTGGTAGTATTTATATTATGACAAACATTTACAGCGAAGATATAGATTTCATTTCATGGAATTACAAAGATGACATAACTCATGTTTTCTTTTATCATATAGATGCTTTAAAATGGATAAGAGATAATATTGGTTTTTCTTCTATGGAGATAAAGGGAAAACTCATTAAGTTTAAAATATAGAAGTATTTATATAAAGAATAGGAGTGATTAAATGATAGACTTTGGATTTTTTAATATAATAGAAGAAAAGATATATATAAAAGCTATACCAGTAATTGTTTTAACGCCTAAAAATATTGAAAGTAAGGGAACTATTGTGCTTTATCATGGTTGGAGTTCATCTAAGGAAAACCAGAGAATGAGAGGATTTATCCTTGCATCAGTGGGGTATAGAGTAGCTATACCTGATGCTATAAGCCATGGAGAGAGAAATCCATTAGATGGATATGGATTAGACAAAGGAGACGAACTTTGGGCCACTGTATTTAAGAATATGGAAGAATGGGATCGATTAATAGATGGATTGGTAGAAAAATATGGAATTGATAAAAACAATATAGGTATTATAGGGAATTCTATGGGAGGAATTACTGCAGGTGGAATATATACTCACAATGATTACATTAAAGCACTTGTAGTGTTAAATGGATCTATGGCATGGGAAAATAGCAATGAAATAGTAAAAGATTCTATAAATATAACTATGACAGAGAAGTTAAAGGGAATAGAATCAAAGATTGAAAGTGTAGATCCAATCAAAAATACGGAATTGCTTTTAGATAGACCCATACTACTTTTACATGGAGACCATGATGAAGTCGTATCTATAGAAAGTGAAAGACTGTTTTTCAATCAAATAAGTCCCAAATACAGTGATAAGGAAAAGATTAAATTGATAGAATACCCAGGTCTAAATCATATAGTAAGTACAAATATGATGGAGGATAGCATAATGTTTTTTAATAAGTATTTAGATAATTAATGATAAAATGAAGTATAACTTTACATAGAGTTGATTAAATCATATAATAGATGTATGGAAACTTTGACAAAAATTTAACCAGAGAAAGGATGATTTGATGAGTAAGGTTTTTACTAGTAAGAAAATAGGTAATATTGAGATAAAAAATAGAATGGTATTGCCACCATTGGTTTGCTTTACTTTTGCAGATGAAGGTGGATTTGTATCAGAGAAAAATATAAATCATTATAGTCAAATAGCAAAGAATGGTATAGGGCTTATTATTGTTGAAGCAAATGCTGTGGATCCAAATGGTAGACTTTCTATAGAGCAACTTGGAATATGGGATGACAAATACATAGATGGACTATCTAAAATCGCAGATACTATTCACGAAAATGGAGCAAAGGCATTGGTGCAAATTCATCATGCAGGGCTTAGGACTACTAAAGCCGCTACAAACGATATAGTTTCATCTTCTGATTATGAAGATAAAAGAGCTAAAGCAAGAGAATTATCAGAAAGTGAAATAAAAGAAATTATAAGAGGGTTTGTAAGGGCTGCTGAAAGAGCTAAAGCAGCAGGATTTGACGGAGTAGAAGTACATGGGGCTCATGGTTATCTTCTTACTCAATTTTTCTCTGAAAGGGTAAATAAGAGAAATGATAAATACGGAGGAAGTTTTGAAAATAGAAATAGGATAGCTGAAGAAATATACAAATGTATACGCTATAAAGTAGGAAAAGACTTTATAATTGGAATTAGAATGGGATGCAATGAAAATAGTTTGGAAGAAAGTATAAAAAGAGCAAAGGCATTTGAGAAGCTAGGCTATGACTATTTAAATATGTCAACTGGATTTGACAATTCCCCAATAGAAGAAGAAGTTCCCGAAGATTTTCCTGGAAATTTCATAGTATATGGTGCTAGTAGAATAAAAGAAAATGTACAGATTCCTGTAATAGGTGTAAATATGATTAAAGACCCAAATGATATATCCAGACTAATAAACGAGGACTATTTGGATTTTGTAGCCATAGGAAGAGGACAGCTTGCAGATTATAATTTTACTTATCACCTTAAAAACAATGAACCTATATTAAAGTGTTTAGAATGCAAACCTTGCAAATGGTTTACTAATGGAGATAATTGCCCTAGACAGATTCAAATAAAAGAAGAAACAAACAAATAAAACACAAAGCTTATGGCAAAAGGAGAATTAACTTGGAAATAAATTTATCATCAAAAGATATAGAACAATGGTCAAAATTTATAATACTTTATAAATTTGCAATAGAAGAAATGAATACAAAACTTAAGATATTGAATGAAGAGTTTACTTGTACTCATCAACACAATCCAATAGAGCATGTAAAGCATAGAGTTAAAGAGCCAAAGAGCATCATAAAAAAACTCACTAGAAAGGGATTCGAGGTAAGTATTGCTAGTGCAAGAGAAAATATCTATGATATAGCCGGCATAAGAGTTGTATGTCCTTTTAATTCTGATATATACACTATCTATGAAATGATAAAAAAACAAACAGATGTAAAAATATTTGAGGTAAGGGATTATATAAAAAACCCCAAGCCAAATGGATATACTAGTTTTCACTTAATAGTTGAAATTCCTATATTTTTATCTCGTGGTATGGAATATGTAAAAGTTGAGATTCAAATAAGGACAATTGCAATGGATTTTTGGGCAAGCTTAGAACATAAGATATTTTACAAGTACAATAAAGAAGTTCCTAGAAGGCTTGTAATGGAACTTAAAAAGGCAGCAGATGCTATATACGAGTTAGACCACAAGATGGAAAGCATTCACAATGAAGTAAAAGAAATAAAAGATAAAAATCCAGGAGACGAAGAGATGGAAAGAACCTTTATTGGAAGTATATTTTAAACAAAAACACCCTAGGGTGTTTTTATTTTATAGCTTAATTGGGTACAAATATTATAGGATTCTAAATTTCTAAGATAGGATGTGAAAGGATGCTAAGTAAGATTATGATAATAATTACAATAATAATTATTTTAGTTTTAGTATTAATATTTATACTTCCAAATTCAAGAGACAAGAAAAGTGTAAAACAAAATATAGAAAGGAATGACTTAGTTATGAAAACAAATATAGTAGATAAAGATCTTTATTCAAAACCAAGTGAAGAAGAAATAAAAGAAAAACTTGAAGAAAATCAATATAAAGTAACACAAAAAGGTGATACAGAAGCTCCATTTATGCATGAATATAATGATTTTGATGAAAAGGGAATATACGTAGATATAGTTACAGGAGAGCCTTTATTTTCATCAGATGATAAGTATGACGCAGGATGTGGTTGGCCTAGTTTTACAAGGCCAATAGATAGCCAGGTAATAAAAAACAAAGAGGATAAAAGTCTTGGAATGAATAGAATTGAGATAAAAAGTAGAGTTGGAGATAGTCATTTAGGGCATGTGTTTGATGATGGACCAGTTGAAGACGGTGGAAAGAGGTATTGTTTAAATGGTTCATCTCTTAGATTTGTACCTTATGAAGTGATGGAAAAAGAGGGATACGGATATTTAATGGATATATTCAAAATTGACTTTTAAAGGCTAAAGCAATATAATTTAATTAATAAGCAAAATATTTATAATATTAGAAAAATAATAAAATAGGGGGCTTTCATTGTGAATTATAGCAAAGAACTTGGAAGTACTATAACAAATACTAATTTGAGAACACCGGAAAATATTTCTCCTGTTTCTGGAATGTGTTCGGTTTGTACGGATAAATGTGTAGGAACTTGTGAAATAGGTCTATCAGCTATTAGGGGGACTGAGGCGATTTATCCATTTAAGACAGATATAAATCAATTTGCCTCAGAAAAAAGCTATCCATTAGACTTTTCTCATTTTAACATTGATGGGAAAGTATTTGGAACATTTGGATGCGATGAAGATTCATATCAGGCTACATTTCCAAAGGTGGATATAGGCTGTAAATTTGGTCTTGAAAACCAGATAGACATCAAAGCGCCAATCATACTTCCAGCAATAGCAAAACTAAATTGGAAGGATTATTACTCGGGAGCTGCAATTGCAGGTATTCCGGTAGTAATAGGAGAAGATGTAGTTGCAAAAGACAAACAATTGGTGGTTGAAAATGGTAAAGTAGTTAAATCTCCACTTATAGAAGAAATGCTATCTTATTTTAATAGATATAGCAGGGGATATGGTGATATAATACTTCAGGCAAATTATGATGATGAAGTCCTTGGTGTACTAGATTATGCCATAAAAGAACTTGGAGTTACATCGGTAGAACTTAAATTTGGTCAAGGTGCAAAGGGTATACAGGGAATGGGAAGAGTTGAAGATATTGACCTAGCTTTAGCATTTCAAAAGAAGGGATATTTGATATATCCAGATCCTTCAGATCCAGAAATAGCTAAGAATTATAGAAATGGAATTGGATGCGTATTTGAGAGAATAGGCAAGCTCCCAATGTGGAATGAGGAAATATTAGTTAATAGGGTGGAAGAATTGAAGAAAATGGGGGCTAAAAGAGTTTGTTTTAAAACTGGACCATTTGCTCCAAAGGATTTAATCACTATACTCAAGATTGGGTCAAAAGCGGGTGTAGATTTGATTACATTTGATGGTGCAGGAGGGGGAACTGGAAGTAGCCCTAGCAAGATGATGAATGAATGGGGAATGCCCACTGTTTATATGGAGAGTATAGTCTATAATGCTATTAAAAAGATGAAAGAAAAGAACTACCAAATTCCTCAAATTTGTATAGCGGGCGGGTTTGCAACAGAAGATCATGTCTTTAAAGGACTTTCTCTAGCTGCTCCATATGTTGATATGATAGGTATAGGTAGAGCAGCTATGACAGCAGCTATGGTAGGGAAAAAAGTTGGAGATTTATTAGAAGAAGGTATAGTTCCAAGTGGATTGCAAAGATTTGGAAATAAAAAAGAAGATATATTTGAGGGCATTAGAGAATTAAGAGAAATATATGGGGATGAAATAGACAGTATATCTACAGGTGCCATAGGAGTATATTCTTATATAAATAGGGTATCGGCAGGACTTAGACAACTTATGGCATTGAATAGGAAATTTGCTTTATCTTATATAGATAGAAGGGATATAGTTCCACTTACTGAAATTGCCAAACAAGTTACAGGACTTAAAACATACAATGAACTTGCAGAAGATGAACTTGAGAAACTTTAATTTTTGTTGGTGAAAAGGCTACCAAAAATAGTATATTTATGTTTTAATGGAAGAAGACTACTAGTAGTCTTCTTTCTTGCATGTGGACTTTAGGAGGGGATTAAAATGATAGTGGTAGTTAATAGAGATGCAAACCAAGAAGAAGTAGAAAAATTAAAGAAAAAACTAATAAGTCTTGGGTGCCAAATTTATGAGTCAGTAGGGGAAAATAGACATATTATGCACCTTGTGGGAGATATGGGCAATGTTGATTCAGGACTTATAAAATCAAATAGGGTAGTAGAAAAATTGATATATATTCAAGAACCATATAAAAAGGTTAATAGATTATTACATGAAGAAAATTCAATTATTAAAATTGACAAAGAAAGTATTGGTGGTAGGAAGATATCAATTATAGCAGGGCCTTGTTCTATAGAAAGCAAAGAACAAATATTAGAGATTGCACATTCAGTTAAAAAATCAGGAGCTACACTTCTAAGGGGAGGAGCATTTAAGCCTAGGACATCGCCTTACACCTTCCAAGGAATGGGAGTAGAAGGACTTGAACTTTTAAAACTAGCAAGAAAAGAAACGGGACTTCCAATAGTTACAGAATTGATGTCAACAGATTATTTAGATAGATTTGTAGAAGATGTTGATATAATTCAAATTGGAGCAAGAAATATGCAAAACTTTGATCTTTTAAAAGAAATTGGAAAGACTGATAAACCCATACTACTTAAAAGAGGGATATCTTCTACTATAAAAGAATTTTTGATGTCAGCAGAGCATATTATGGCCGGAGGTAATGAAAACATAATTCTCTGCGAAAGGGGTATAAGGACATTTGAAAATTACACAAGAAATACTTTGGATTTAAGTGCTATTCCAGTGATTAAAAAACTTAGTCATCTTCCAATAATAGTAGATCCAAGTCATGCAAGTGGGATGTGGTGGTTGGTAGAACCTCTTGCAAAGGCAGCCATAGCTGTAGGAGCAGATGGGCTAATGATAGAAGTACACAATGATCCAGGTAATGCTAAATGTGATGGCGAACAGTCAATTACTCCTGAAAGATTTGATGGTCTTGTAAAGACTCTTAGAAAATTAGCAGAGATAGAAAATAGGGAGATTTAAGTGATGAAAAAGCTAGATGTAAATATTGCAGGAAGGAATTATACCATATATATAGAAAGTGGCTTAGTAGACAATATAGGTGAAAATATAAAAAAGATATATAAAGGCAAGAAAATAGCTATAATAACTGATGAAAATGTAAATTTGCTATATGGAAAAGATTTAGAAAGAAATCTCGGCAATAGTGGATTTTATGTAAGAACTATCGTGGTTAAGGCAGGAGAAAATAGCAAATCTATAGAGACTTTGCAATATGTATACAATAAACTTTTAGGTTTTTCTATTACAAGAACTGATTTAATCGTAGCTTTTGGTGGTGGAGTAGTAGGAGATTTAGCAGGATTTGCAGCTTCTACATTGCTAAGAGGTATACCATTTGTTCAAATTCCAACATCACTTTTAGCACAAATTGACAGTAGCGTGGGGGGGAAAGTTGCAGTAAATTTAGAAAAAGGTAAAAATCTTGTAGGAAGCTTTTATCAGCCCAAAGCAGTATATATAGACCCCGACTTGTTAAAGACATTAAGTAAGAGATATTTTTATGATGGAATGGCAGAAGTAATAAAGTATGGCTGTATAAGAGATAAGGATTTATTTGGGAAATTATCTAACTACAGTAGGGATGAAGAACTTCTTTTAGAGATAGAGGAAATTATATATATATGCCTAAATATAAAAAAAGAAATAGTTGAGAGAGATGAGATGGATAATGGCGAGAGAATGCTATTAAACTTTGGACACACATTGGCACATGGAGTTGAAAAATACTATAATTACGAAAAATATAGTCATGGACAAGCGGTAGCAATAGGAATCTATAATATAACAAAAAAGAGTGAAGCATTAGGATTGACAAGAGAAGGAACTTGTCAAAGTATAAAGGCTCTTATTGAAAAATATAAATTGCCATATAAGATGCCAAATATAAACTTAGATGAGATAAAAGATCTAATTTCAGTAGATAAAAAGACAAATGGAGATAATATAAATATTGTATTATTAGAAGAAATAGGAGTATCGTTTATAAAGAAAATAAAAAAAGAAGAGATAAAACACTATATATAGGAGGTGCAAAATGGATATAAAAATAAGGCCTAGAAGTTTACAAGGTAGCTTAAGGGTTCCGCCTTCTAAAAGTGGAAGCCATAGGGCAATTATATCAGCAGGCCTATCAAGGGGAATTTCAAAGATAGACAATATAATATTTTCACAAGATATAATTGCTACATTAAATGCTATGAGGGCATTTGGTGTAAACTATCAGATCGCAGAGCCAAAAGAAAGATTTGGAACTGGGAGTATATCTATAGAGGGAGTAGAAAAGGTTAAGATAATCCAAGATACAATAGATGCCAATGAATCGGGTTCTACTCTTAGATTTTTAATACCCATTGCAGCACTTTCCAAAGAAAAGATTACTTTTACTGGAAGGGGAAAGTTAGTAGAAAGGCCTTTAGATACATATTACGATATATTTGAAGAACAAGGTATAGAATACAGGACTAGAGACGGAAAACTTCCACTTACCGTATATGGTGGTTTAAAAGCTGGAAGATTTCATATACCTGGCAATATCAGCTCTCAGTTTATTACAGGGCTATTGTTTTCACTGCCAATGCTAGGAAGAGATTCAACTATAGTGGTGACTAGTCCACTTGAGTCCAAGGGATATGTAGATCTCACAATTGAGGTGCTGGATTTATTTGGAATAGAAATAGACAATGTGGATTATAATGAGTTTATTGTAAAAGGTGGTCAGGAGTATAAAAATAGAGATTATATAGTAGAAGGAGATTACTCGCAGGCAGCATTTTTTATTGTAGGAGGAATACTGGGTGATGAGCTAATATGTGAGGGCTTAAATATAAATTCTCTTCAAGCAGACAAGGTGATACTAGATATAGTAAAAGAGATGGGTGCAGACATATCAATAGGTGATATTATAGTGGTAAAAAAATCAAATACATATGGAATAGAAATAGATGCATCTCAATGTCCAGATTTAGTTCCAATATTAGCGACATTGGGAGCTTTAAGTGAAGGCACTACTAGGATAATAAATGCAAAGAGACTTAGAATAAAGGAATCTGATAGATTGAAGGCTATAGCAAGGGAATTAAGTAAACTTGGAGCAGATATAGTTGAGTTGGAAGATGGACTAGAGATAAAAGGCAAGAGATATTTGAATGGGGGAATGGTAGAGAGTTGGAATGATCATAGAATAGCAATGGCACTGGCCATAGCATCTATAAAATGTAAAGGTGAAGTAATTATAAAAAACAGTGAAGTGGTAAAAAAATCATATCCAGGATTTTGGAATGATTTTGAAAAACTAGGAGGTAAGATTGATGAGTGGAATATGGGGAGATAGGTTTAAATTATCAATATTTGGAGAATCTCATGGCAGTGCTATTGGCATCACTATTGATGGATTGCCTTCTGGTTTAGAACTAGATATAGACTATATTAATATTGAAATGGCAAGACGTGCACCAGCTAGAAATGAATTGTCTACTTCAAGAAAGGAAAAAGATGAATTTGAAATACTAAGTGGATATTTTGAGGCTAGAACTACAGGTACACCTCTATGTGCCATTATAAGAAATAATGATACAAAATCAAGAGACTATTCATCTATAAAAGATAAGATAAGACCTGGACATGCTGATTTTACTGGGAATGTAAAATACAAGGGATATCAGGATTATAGGGGTGGAGGACATTTTTCTGGAAGACTCACAGCGCCAATAGTATTTGCAGGAGCCATAGCAAAGCAGATACTAGCAGAAAAGGCAATATCTATTGGAAGCCATATAAGAAGTGTAGGAAATATAGAAGACCGATATTTTAATCCTATAGATATAAAAGAAGAAGAGTTAAATAGATTAAAGGATCAAGCTTTTCCAGTATTGGACGCAGAAAAGGGTAATCAGATGAAAGATGAAATACTTAGATTAAAAGAAGATAATGATTCTGTAGGTGGAGTGATAGAATGTTCAATTATCAATATGCCTATAGGGGTAGGATCGCCATTTTTTGATTCAATAGAAAGCAAACTTTCTGGTCTGTTATTTTCTATTCCTGCAGTAAAAGCTGTTGAGTTTGGAAGTGGATTTAAAATTACAAAGGTAAGTGCTTCCAAATCAAATGATCAATACTTTATAGATGAAGATAAAAACATCAAGACATATACAAACAATAATGGGGGTATACTTGGAGGGATTTCAAATGGAATGCCAATTATATTTAGAGTGGGATTTAAAGCAACTCCATCCATAGCTAAGTCACAGAGAACAGTAGATATGGTGAAAAATGAAAATATAGAACTGGAGATAAAGGGAAGACATGATCCTTGTATAGTTCCCAGAGCTATACCAGTAGTAGAAGCGGTAGCTGCGATTGCAATATTGGATTTGATGCTATGAGTAGATATGGATTAATAGGACAACATCTAACTCATAGTTTTTCACCTAAATTACATGAGATAATATTTAAAAATAGTGATATAAATGGTGAATATGATTTATTTCAAGTAGAGAAGGATAGATTAAAGGGTATTATAGAGGGATTGAAAATGCTGCAGGTCAAGGGATATAATGTCACTATACCTTATAAAGTGGAAGTTTTAAAATATCTAGATGAACTTTCTTATGAGGCTAAGATGATAGGTGCTGTAAATACACTAGGCTTTAAAGATAATAGAATAATAGGATATAATACAGATTACTATGGATTTGGGGCACTTCTAAGAAAAGAAAAGATAGAGATAAAAGATAAAATAGCGATTATACTTGGAACAGGAGGGGCATCTAAGAGTGTATTTCATTACTTAAAGAATAATGGAATAAAGAGCATAATATTTGCAAGTAGAAATCCAAATAAATCTAATGATATATACCCTTATTCACAGATAATAGATTACCAAGATTTAAAGAAGATAAAATCTATAGATATAATAATAAATACTAGTCCGCTTGGAATGTATCCAAACATAGATGCATCACCTGTAGATAAGGAGATACTAGGAAAATGCAATACAGCAATAGATTTAATCTACAATCCCATTGAAACTATATTTGCAAGATATGGTAGGGAAATTGGTATTAAAACTGCAAATGGACTTTATATGTTAGTAGCGCAGGGGATAAAGTCACAGGAAATTTGGAACACTACAGAGTTTGATGATGAGTTCTATAATACTGTATATAGTGAGGTTAAAAAGCATGTTGGATAAAAATATTGTATTGATAGGAATGCCAGGATCAGGTAAGACCACGATAGGAAAGATATTAGCAGAAAAGACAGGAAAAGAATTTTGCGATATAGATGACTATATTGAAAAAACAGAAAAGAAGAAGATAAGTGATATATTTAAGGGTGGTGAAAGTGAATTTAGAAAAGTAGAAATGGAAGCAGTAAAAGTGATTAGCAAGAGACAAGGAATAATTATATCTACAGGTGGAGGCGTAATTAAATTGTCTATAAATGTGGACAATTTAAAAAAAAATGGTATAATTATCTTTGTAGATAGAAATATAGAAGATATAATAGAAGATATAGCGATAAACTCTAGACCACTATTAAAAGATGGACCAGAAAGCATATATTCACTACATAGGGAAAGATATATATTGTATAAAAGATACGCAGATTATATAGTTTCAAATACAACTAGCTTAGATGATGTAGTTGAAAAGGTCATTAATTTGATCTAGCAAGTAAAAAAATGGAATATGAAAAAATAAAATATAGATATAAGGTAATTTAGTACTATCAAGGTAATTCTATTTCTTGACAAATGTTAATGAAATATATATAATTTGTACAAGAGAGGGAGTAACTTCCAAACTGGATCAAAGTCGTCATTACGGATAATATCCCGGCTTTGATGGCTATTTATTAGCTTAGTGAGACTCTATAGTTTATTAAAGATAAACTATAGAGTCTTTTTGATTAAAAATTATAAACAAAGGAGAAAAATATGGAAGAAATTATTTTATCTAGTCTAAATGGACTTTCAACATTTATTTTATTTATAATTATTGCAATTAGTTTGTCTTTATTGAGCAAAGGAGCAGATGTATTAGTTAATGAAGCCGTTGCTTTGTCTCTTCGCTGGGGTGTTCCTAAGATGATCGTAGGTGCAACAATTGTCAGTCTTGGAACTACACTACCTGAAGCAACAGTCTCAGTACTCGCTGCAATCAACGGGAATCCAGATTTAGCACTAGGAAATGCAATTGGTTCCATTATTGCAGATACAGGTCTGATTGTTGGTATTGCAGCATTGATAGGAGAACTGCCTATAAATAGAAAAGCTATGGACAGTCAAGGAAGATTGCAGCTAATGTCAGGAGTTTTACTTGCTATAGTGAGTCTTCCTTTTTTATCTAAAGGGCCTGAAGGAAGGATTAGCCAATGGATGGGATTTATATTTATTGGGCTTTTAATCTTGTATATAATAAGAACCATTAACTCTGCTAGAAATATCAACATTGATACATCTGTTGAATCATCAGAAGATAGCAATTTGTTTTTGCAATTAATAAAATTAGCACTTGGAATTGCGCTTGTTATCGCTTCTTCTAAAGTACTCATACCTAGTGTTGAAATTGTAGCTATTCGTATAGGTATTCCGCAGGGAATAATTGCATCTACATTGGTTGCATTTGGAACAAGCTTGCCAGAACTTGTAACAGCTATCACAGCTGTAAGAAAAGGTCATGGTGAACTAGCAATTGGAAATATTATTGGTGCAGATATATTAAATGTATTATTTGTAGTAGGAAGTGCAGCAGCAGTTACAAAGGGAGGATTACTTGTACCAATTAGTTTTTATAAATTGCAAATACCAACTATGTTAATTGTATTGCTTGCATTCCGTTTATTTGCAAAAACCAAAGAAAGCAGAATTACAAAACTAGAAGGCTTATTTTTATTGGGTATGTATGTGATTTACTTGTTTTTAAATTATTTGTGGGTTTAGAAGACAGAGAATTTTAATGGGGGTTAAGATATTGAAAATTATAATAATTAACGGTCCAAATATAAATTTAGTGGGTAATAGGGAAAATGATATCTATGGAGATATGAATTACAAAGACATCTGTAAATACATTGTGGATAAAGGAAGCGAATTAGATGTAGATATCCACATATTTCAAAGCAACAGTGAAGGAGAAATAGTGAATTTTATACAGGAGGCAGATGGGGTATACGATGCCATAATAATAAATCCAGCTGCATATACGCATTACAGCATAGCGATATTAGATGCATTAAAGGCAGTGAACATAAAAGCTGTTGAAGTTCATATAAGCAATATTTATTCTAGAGAAGAATTTAGGAAACATTCAGTAACCGCTTCAGCATGTATAGGGCAGATTTCAGGATTTGGAATTTATGGATATATATTAGCTATTATGGCATTGAAAAAGGCATCCTTATAAGATTTAGAGGGATGTCTATTTTAAGTTTAATGTTCATTTTTCTTTAAGATGAATATTAAATTTTACACAATAATATTTTAATTAAAGGCTATCTTTAATAATAAATACAGTAAAAAACATATTAACTTAAAAGGGGAAGATGACATGAGGATCAATTTAGCGAGAAGGATTGCAATATTTGTAGGGGTATTGATACTAGTATCATCATTAGGTTTAGGCATTGTTACTTTTATCACAAGCTCTAATGTAGTCAGATCACAAGCTGAGCAGGCTTTAGATGAATTAGCAAAAGAAGGTGTAAATCATATAGAATCTGCGATACAGAGTAACATAAATATAGTCATAGAATTGGCAAACAGAGATGATATTAAGTCAATGGATTTTGAGATGCAAAAAGAAGCTTTAAAAGATGATATTGAAAGATTAGGATATCTTGATATAGGAATAGCCTACCCCTATGGAAAGGCTAAATATATATTGAGTGGAGAGACTATAGACATAGCAGATAGAGAATATTTTGACAATATCCGCAGTGGTAAAGCTAATGTTTCAGATGTACTTACAAGTAAAGTAAACAATGAAAAAATAGTTATTTATGTATCACCTATAGAAGACGATGGAAGAATAGTAGGAGCTTTAATAGCTAAAATGGATGCTAGAAATTTAAATGAAATAACTAAAGATATGGGATTTGGTGAAAGTGGGTATGCATTTATATTGAGTGAAGATGGAACCTTCTATTCACATCCAAATGAAGAGTTGGTACTAAATCAAAAGAATATACTAGAAGATATAGAGGCTGGTGGAGAATTTAAAGATGGAGCTTTAGCTTTTGAGGAGCTTGGCCTTGGGAATAAAGGAAATATAGATTATGTATATAAGGCTAGCAAGAGATACATGGGGGTAGATGTGATTCCTTCTACTGGATGGATATTAGCAGTTGGAGCATATGAAAAAGAAATTTTTGCTGGACTTGTATCTATGCAAAAAAGAAGCATATTTATTGTATTTATATTCACAGTAATAGGGATAGGACTTGCTGTTTTACTCGGAAGAAATATATCTAGGCCTATAGTAGTCCTTTCAGGGATTATGGATAGATTTTCTAGATATAATATATCAATTGAAGAAGATAGTAAGGTTGATAAATATATAAAGAGAAAAGATGAAGTGGGAGATATATCAAAGTCACTTAGAACAATGCAGGGAAACTTTATAGATTTGATTTCAAATGTTGCACAACAATCAAAAGGTGTAGCCTCGTCATCAGAGCAACTCACAGCAACAAGTCAACAGTCAGAACTAGCATCAGAGGAAGTAGCGAGGGCTATAGAAGATATAGCGAATGGTGCAAGTGATCAGGCTAGAGACACTGAAACAGGAGCAAGTAGAGTACAGGAACTGGGTAGAGAAGTAGTGTTTGTTCAGGGAATAATAGAAAAACTCTATAAGTCTTCAGAAGAAACAAATAATTCAAAAGATGAAGGAGTAGAAATAATAAAGGATTTAGTAGAAAAGACAGAGTTAAATAGAGTCGCAGCTAAGGAAATATATGATGTAATTGTCAGTACAAATGATTCTGCTAAAAATATAAATAATGCAAGTCAAATGATAAAGAATATAGCAGAACAAACTAATTTACTTGCATTAAACGCAGCCATAGAAGCAGCTAGAGCAGGGGAAGCAGGAAGGGGCTTTGCGGTAGTAGCAGAAGAAATAAGAAAACTGGCAGAAGATTCAAGTAAATTTACTAAAGAAATAGAGGATATAATAAAAGAATTAACTAATAGAACAGAAAACTCTGTTACTAAGATGCAAGAAGTAGGAGAGATAACTAAATCTCAAACAAATAGTGTCAAGCTTACAAATGAAAAATTTGAAGATATTGCAGTAAAAATAGAAGAAATAAATAGACTGATTTCTGATTCTGATTCATCTGTAAATGAAATGGCATTTAAGAAAGATGAAATAATAGGTGTAATAGAACAATTGTCTGCAATAGCAGAAGAAAATGCAGCTGCAACTGAGGAAGCTTCGGCATCAGTAGAAGAACAGGCAGCTTCAATAGGAGAGATTTCAAACTCTAGTGAAGCATTGGCAAGTCTAGCACAAGAAATGCAAGAACAAATAAATAAATTCAAATATTAGTTAAAATTTTATAATAATAAATTGCCGCCCTTATATCAGTACTTGGAAATAAGTATTGATATAAGGGTGTTTTTATGTATATATGTAATATGATTATATTGTAAAAACAATATATAAAAATATTTAATAATATTGACATTAAAAAGTAAATATGATAGATTATTATTAGCAATCAAACCGAGAGAGTGCTAAAAGAAGATAAAGGAAAGGATGAATAAATATGGTAAAAAGAGAGTTTAAGGCAGAATCTAAAAGACTTTTAGATTTAATGGTTAATTCGATATATACACATAAAGAGATATTTTTAAGAGAGCTGATTTCAAATTCTTCTGATGCAATTGATAAGATTTACTATAAGGCGCTTACCGATGAAAATATAATGTTTAACAAGGATGACTATTATATAAAGATAGATACAGACAAGGAAAATAGAACAATAACTGTAAGCGATACAGGTATAGGAATGTCTAAAGCTGAGTTAGAAGAGAATCTAGGTACAATTGCAAGCAGTGGAAGTTTTGATTTTAAAAAGAAAAACGAGATAAAAGATGGATTTGATATAATAGGACAGTTTGGGGTAGGGTTTTATTCAGCATTTATGGTTGCAGATACTTTGACAGTGAAAAGTAAAACATTTGGAGAAGATAAAGCATATAAATGGGAATCAGATGGAAGTGATGGATATACAATAGAAGAAATAGAAAAGGAAGATATAGGAACGGAGATAATATTAAAGCTAAAGGAAAATACTGAAGAAGAAAATTACGATAGATATTTGGAAGAATATACATTGACAGATTTAATTAAAAAGTATTCAGATTTTATAAGATATCCAATAAAACTTGAGCTTACTAAAAGCAAATTAAAAGAGGGTACAGAAGATGAATATGAGGACTATTTAGAAGAAGAAACTGTAAATAGCATGGTTCCTATTTGGAGGAAGAATAAAAATCAACTTACAGAAGAAGACTATGAAAATTTTTACAATGAAAAGCATTACGGCTTTGACAAGCCCCTTAAATCAATTCATCTTAGCATAGATGGAGCAGTTAGATACAATGCTATACTCTATATTCCAAGCCAAACTCCTTATGATTTTTATACAAAGGAATATGAGAAGGGATTAGAGCTTTATTCAAGTGGAGTAATGATAATGGAAAAGGCATCAGACCTCTTGCCAGATCACTTTAGTTTTGTAAAAGGTGTAGTTGATTCAGAAGACTTATCACTTAATATTTCAAGAGAAATGCTACAGCACAATAGACAGTTAAAATTGATGGCAAAAAAAATTGAAGAAAAGATAAAGGACGAGCTATTAAATCTATTAAAAAATGATAGAGAAAAATATGAAGAATTCTTCCAGAACTTTGGTAGAAATATTAAATACGGCCTATACTCTAGTTATGGAATGAATAGGGATATGCTAGAGGATTTATTGATGTTTTATTCATCAAATGAAAAGAAAATGACGACCTTAGATGAATATATAGAGAGAATGCCAGAAGAACAAAAATATATCTACTATGGAACTGGGGAAAGTGCTCATAGAATAGATAAAATGCCCCAAACAGAAAGAATAAAGGATAAAGGCTATGAAATACTATATCTAACAGAGGATGTAGATGAATTTACAATTAAGATGCTTGCAAATTATAAAGAAAAAGAATTCCGTTCAATATCAAGTGGAGATCTTGGAATTGAATCAGAAGAGAAAAACGAAGAAATAGAAACTGAAATAGAATCCAACAAAGATTTATTTTCTTCTATGAAAGAAATATTATCTGGGAAAATAAAAGCTATAAAACCTTCAAAGCGATTAAAGGAAAACCCAGTATGCCTTGCAAGTGAGGGAGAAGTATCCATAGAAATGGAAAAAATCTTAAATCAAATGCCAGATAGTCAAGGTGTAAAGGCAGAAAAGATACTTGAAATAAATGTAGACCATAAAGTATATACTAGGCTTAAAGATGCCTTTGAAAATGACAAAGATACATTTGAATTATATACAAAGTTACTATACAATCAAGCTCTATTAATAGAGGGGCTTGCAATAGAAGACCCAGTTGAATTTACAAATAATATATGGAAGTTAATGTAATTTAAATTTAAAATAAAAAATGACAATCTTATTGGATGAGATTGTCATTTTTTATTTTAGCAATGATAATATCAAATTAGTATAAGTTCATATAATGTGGTAAAATATATTAAACTATTATTGTGGCAATTAAATATTTTTTATATAAATTTATCGTTTTGTAGTATTTACACATTGTAATGGCGTTGATTTTGTTATATTAATATAAATATACATATTAATTTGTTGAATTTATATATATATTATAGAAAAGGTGGGATTGTATGAAGGTTGTAGTAGGTATATCGGGAGGAAGTGGTGCGATTTATGCAGTATCCCTTCTAAAAGCATTAAAAGCTATGAATATAGAGACTCATCTTGTAGTTTCTACAATGGGTGAATATGTAACGGAGCATGAATGTGGTATAGGCTTAGAAGAACTCAAGAGGATGGCTACACATTTTCATGATAATAAAAATTTTGCAGCACCGATAGCTAGTGGATCTTTTAAAGTAGATAGTATGGTAGTACTTCCTTGTTCTATGAAGACTTTAGCTGGTGTAGCCAGTGGCTTCTCAGATGGACTTTTGACTAGGGCGTGTGACGTAGCTATTAAAGAGGGCAGAAAGTTGATACTTGTACCAAGAGAAACTCCACTTAGCTCTATACATTTAGAAAATATGTTAAAACTATCTAAGATGGGAGTTAGCATAGTTCCACCAAGTCCAGGATTTTACAATCATCCAGAGACACTTGAGGATATAGTTTTAAATATGACTGGAAGAATTTTAGATATGATGGGTATAGATAATAATTTAGTAAACAGATGGAAAGGACAATAGAAAGGAGGAAAAAAATTGGAAACTCAGATGCTTAGAAAGACAATGGTAGAAATGGATCAAATGGGCAAGTTCCTTCAATGTGATAGAGAAGTTTCTACAGTTTATGAATTAGGGGGAGTGCTTAAGCACTTCGACAACAAGATGCCAATTTTATTCAACAAGGTTAAAGACAACTCAATGAGAGCGGCAGGTGGATTGTATGGAGACAGAGATATAATGTACAAACTACTGGGTATGACACATGAAAACAGGATATTTAAATTTATGGATGCGATTTCAAACCCACAACCTTACAAAGTAGTGGATTCAGGACCTGTTAAAGAAAACAAAATAACTAGGAATATCGATCTTAAGAAGATACTTCCTATTACGAGATTTCAAGAAAAGGATTCTTCAAGTTTTATCACAGCAGGAGTATT
This sequence comes from uncultured Tissierellaceae bacterium, assembly GCA_964428475.1. Lineage (GTDB taxonomy): Bacteria > Bacillota > Clostridia > Tissierellales > Tissierellaceae > JARICQ01. The sequence goes on along the minus strand of CAYRYO010000008.1, from coordinate 26,268 downwards.
AGTAGTCAAAGATCCTGATACGGGTAAACATCATACTTCTGTTAGAAGGTTTCAAGCGAATGGGGGCAACGAATTGTCAGCTCTTATAGCTTCATCAAAGCTAACAGATGACTTTTTAAAATTAGAAGAAAAAGGCAAGGCTATGGAAGTCGCTATTATTCTTGGCTATGATGCAGAGTTCTTGATGGCAAGTCAGATATCAGCTGCGACTTATGGAGTAGACAAATATGAGGTTGACAGTGCATTAAGAGGTGAGCCATTGGAGCTAGTTAAATGTGAAGGTGTAGATTTATTGGTTCCAGCATATTCAGAGATAGTGCTAGAGGGCAGAATAGTACCTGGTGAAAGAGAATTGGAAGGACCTTTTGGTGAACTTATGGGATATTATGGACCACAAAATCCTCATCCAATTATAGAGATAGATACAATTACACATAGAAACAATCCAATATTTCAAGTGGCTTTTCCATGTAGGGAAGAGCATATATCAAATGGACTTATAAGAGAGGTTGAGATGTACCTTAGTCTTAAAAACCAGGTAAATGTAAAAGATGTATATGTAACAGAAGGAGGCGGATATAGGTTCAATGCATTTGCCTCAATAAAGAAAGAAAAGCCTGGAGATGGGAAGTCAGCAATCATAGCTTCACTTGGAGCTAATAGAGACTTAAAGCAAGTGGTAATAGTAGATGAAGATGTAGATATATTTGATCTTAGGGATATAGAATGGGCAATCACTACAAGAGCCCAGGCAAGTCTTGATTTTGTAACTATACCAGGAGCAATAGGTTCAGGATTAGAGCCATCTCATGGACTGAGAAATATTACTGATAAAGTGGGAATAGATGCAACAAAACCTTTAAATGATGTAGATGAAAAGTTTGAAAGAGCATTTATTCCAGATTATGAAGATATAGATATAAGTAAATATTTTCCAAATATTAAATAAAGAGGTGAATAGTAGTGAGAGAAGCTATAGGCATGGTAGAAGTAAGATCATTTGCAGGTGCAATTGAAGCAGCAGATGCAATGGTAAAGTCAGCAAGCGTTAAAATACTAGATATACAAGTAGTGGGATCAGGGCTTGTATCTGTAACTGTTTCAGGCGATGTTGGGGCAGTAACGGCAGCTGTAGAAAGTGGAGTAATGAGAGCTAAACAAGTAGCTGAGGTACTTTCATCAAATGTAATTCCAAGACCTCATGATGAAGTAGATAAAATATTTTAGACTTATGGGGGTGAAATAAAGTGGCAAATCCATTAGCACGAGTAGTAATGGAAAATATATCTAAGAAATCTAATTTTAAAGATACTTCGTTTGTAAATGATTATTCAAAGGGAGAAAAAACAAATAAAGCTAGAACAATGACTTTTAAAAGTCTTGACAAGCTAGCAGATGAAATAAGAGGATATAAAAGAGAACGACCTTTAGATGTAAATAATGTAAGTTCAAAACAAAATACAGTGAGTGATACGAGTAAAAACAACTTAAGTCTAAAGGAATTGGGACTTCTATCAGGTGCAATCAAAGGAGAAGTAAAGATAAATAGTAATGAAAGTGTTTCAAAGGGAAGAAAGAATACTCTATCTCTAGATAGATTGGCAAATAATATTAAAAATAAGATTTAGAGGGGGTTAAGAGATGAATTGTGCAGTAGGACTTATTGAGGCAATAGGCTTTACAGCTGCAGTAGCTGCAGTAGATGCAGCAAGTAAAGCAGCTAATGTAACACTTGTTGGCGTAGAAAAGATAATTGGCGTAGAAAAACTAGTAGGTGTAAATATTCAAATAGCAGGAGAAGTTTCAGCTGTTCAGGCAGCTGTTGAAGCTGGGGTTGATGCAGGAAACAGGGTAGGAAGAATAGCAGCTAGTAAAGTAATTGCAAGACCGCATGATGAAGTAGATAAATTAATTGAAAAGTTTGCAAAAAACTTAAATAATAGTGACAAAGAAAAAGTAGAAACTAAAAAAGCAGAAACTAAAAAAGAAGAAGTAAAAGCAGAAAAAGAAGATAAAACAAAAAAATAAAAACCAAATGGGAGGAATTAAAATGAGTCAAGCATTAGGATTAGTTGAAACAAAAGGATTAGTAGGGTCAATAGAAGCAGCAGATGCAATGGTTAAGGCAGCAAATGTAGCATTGATAGGCTATGAAAAGATAGGATTTGGCCTTGTTACAGTAATGGTAAGAGGAGATGTAGGTGCAGTTAAAGCAGCTGTAGATGCAGGTGCAGAAGCAGCAAGAAATGTAGGAGAACTTCATTCAGTACACGTAATACCAAGACCACACAGTGAAGTGGAAAGAGTGGTACTCAAGCAATACGAATAATATAATTGGAGTGTTTTAGATGGTTAAGAACAAGATTACATTAAATGTATTGGCAGATATAAGCAAGAGAATAGCTAGCACTACTATTGTCACACCTAATAGCCCATCTATAGTTAAAACTAATAGTAGAGCTTTGATTGTATTTAATGGCTCTAATATAGACATAGGAGATAAACTAAGAGAGATCAAGATGTTAAAAGATGAAGGTGTATCTATTTCTATTGCATTCTCTTTTATGGGAGATAAAATTGTAGATGAAGAAAAGATTATAGACTATTTGAAACCTGAGAGGGTATACAAAGAGGAAGATATATTAGAGCTTAAGTCAATTGCCAATAGATATTCATATGTAGTAGCTCCAACTCTTACTATTAGCACGATGTCAAAAGTAGCAGGTGCATTTATAGATAGTTTTGTTTCGAATATAATTTGGACATTTTTATATATGGGAAAAGAGGTATATATAGATTTCACATCTACTCAAAACTATTTGGGTCAAGCTTGTAATAATCCAGCTATAGAAAGATTAATTGGGAGGCAAGCATCTGCAATAAAGGATTTAGGAGCTACAGAGATAAAAGCAGGTAATTATATAGGCACTATATTGAAAAAGATATCATATAAGGAGAACTTAGACCTTAATGTAGATGTAAATTTAAGCAGTATAGGTAAAGCTTCAAGCTCTCTAGCAAGAAAAGATCAAAATGCTAAAAAGGTATTGACTGGAAGAGATATTGAAGAGCTTGCAAGAGATAATAGTTCTATTACATTGCAAAAGGGAAGTATAATTACTCCCCTAGCAAAAGATAAGTTAAGAAGCCTGGGGATATCTGTAAATTATTTATAAAGGAAGTTAAAACTATGCATATAGGAAAAATAACAGGAACCTTAGTAGCTACTAGAAAAGATGAAAATTTAGTAGGCTGTAAACTAATGATAACACAGCCTATAAACTCTAAATTGCAAGCAATTGGTGAAGAAATAGTAGCTGTAGATACAGTAGGAGCTGGAATAGGAGAAATAGTTATATATAGTTCTGGTACTGCGGCAAGACTTGCTGCTAGAAAATTGGATTCTTCGATAGACCATGCTATAGTAGGGATTGTGGATTCAATGGATATACCAGAATAATAAAAGAAGTTTAAAGGAGGCATTCAGTTGGAAACCAAATATTTAAAAATGGGTATGGAATATAGAAATATGATAGACGTACTCATGGGAGATAAAGAATTTGCTGACGTTGTACTTTACAACGGCCAGGTAATCAATGTAATTACTAGAGAAATTTATAAAGCTGATATTGCTATTAAAGGAAAATATATTTTACTTGTGGGAGATTGTGATAAATTAATAGGAGATGATACTCTTGTAATAGATTTACAAGGCAAATATTTAGCTCCTGGATTTATTGATAGTCATATGCATTTTGAATCAAGCATGCTTACAATCACTGAATTTTCAAGGCTTTCAATACCATCAGGAACTACTACATTAATTGCAGATCCTCATGAGATAGGTAATGCACTAGGGCCTGTAGGAATGAAGGCAATGGCTGATGAAATAGACAAAGTGCCAAATAATGTGCGTTTAGTAGTGCCTGCATTAGCTCCAGATTCACCAGGTTTAGAAACAGCAGGAGTAGATGTATCATCAGAAGATATGGAAGATCTTTTAAATTATAAAAACATAATAGGTATAGGTGAGCTTCAAGGATTTAGTAATGCTAAACATGTATATAACAATACGCCTGAAGTAATCACAGATTTACTTGCATCAACTATGTATGCAAAATCAAAGGGAATGATAGTTGATGGAAATGCACCAGAATTATTTGGAAGTGAACTTGCAGCTCATGTAATATCTACGGGCGGCAGATGTTCTTGTCATGAGACAACTACTAAAGCAGAGGCTGTGGAAAAGCTACGACAAGGCGTATATTTATTTATGAGAGAAGGCTCAACTCAAAGAAATATGGCAGAATGTATACGTGCAGTAACAGAAGAAAAGATGGACTCTAGAAGATGTATACTAGCTACAGATGATATGGTAGCGGCAGATTTAGAGACTGTAGGACATATGAATGAAATAGTTCGTAGAACTATCAAAGAAGGAGTAAGCCCTGTAGAAGCGATTCAAATGGTAACTATAAATCCAGCTACTTATTTTGGATTGCATGATGTAGGAGAATTAGCTGCAGGTAAGATGGCAGATATAGCGGTAATAGACGATTTACAAGAAATGACTATCGAAGGAGTATTCCTAAACGGCAAACTAGTATCTTCTGGAAAAGAGTTATTAATAGATTTACCAAAGTATACTTATCCAGATAGCGTAAAGAATTCTGTAAAAAGAGGTCCAGTTTCAGAAGAGGAACTTCAAGTACAAGCAGATGGTAATTCAGCTACAGTGAGATGTATAGAAGCTATACCAGATCAAAACTTAACAGGCAAATCTGAAGAAATTTTGAAAGTTCAAAGAGGAGTAGTAGAAGCAGACGTATCTAAAGATGCTATTCATATAGCTTGTGTAGAGAGATATGGTAGAACAGGAGAAGTTGGAAAGGCATTTGTAAAAGGATTTGGACTTAGAGAAGGAGCATTTGCACAATCAGTAGCTCATGATACTCACAATATAACAGTGGTAGGAGCAAATATAAAAGATATGGCAATGGCTGTTAATAGAGTAATAGAGATGGGTGGCGGACTTGCAGTTGTAAATAGGGGAAGAGTAATAGGCGAAATGGCACTTCCAGTAGGTGGATTAATCACAGATGAATTAGATGCACATGAGGTAAGTGCTAAGATTGCAGAACTTGAAGGCATGGTAACCAAAGATCTAGGTGCAAGCCTACATGCACCATTTATGCATCTATCATTTCTTGCACTTTCAACATCACCAGCATGGAAGATTACAGACAAAGGATTGATAGATGTAAATAACTTTAAAATTCTTTCACCGGTAGTAGAATAAAAAACAATAATAAAATAACATAAATAGGCCCAGTATATATACTGGGTCTATTTAATTAAGTTAAGTTAATTAAAAAGCATTTATATAATTATTTATGATATAAAATTTTACAAGATTTTTATAGATATCTGTGATAAAATATAGTTTGTGGGAAAATATACTTATAAAGGTGAAGAAGGAGAATACTATGAAGATACTGATACCAGTGTTAGTTGGAAGTTTAATAGGCTACTTAACTAACTGGCTAGCAATAAAGATGCTATTTAAGCCTCATTATGAAAAGAAATTTTTTGGAATTTCCATTCCATTTACTCCAGGTTTGATACCAAAAGAAAGAAGGAGAATATCTAAAAATATAGGGAATGCTGTAGGAACACATCTGCTATCTACAGATACTATTGTAGATGCTATATCAAACACTGAAAATGAAATACAGATAAAGGCTTGGATAAATCAAAAGATAGAAAGTGCAAGAAAAGAAAAGTCTACAGTTAATGAATATTTAGCATCAAGTATTGGAGAAGAATATAGGATTACAAATGAAAAGCTTGGATCAAAGATCTCAGATTATATAATCTACTTTATCAGAAAGGATTGTGTTAAAGATAGTTTGCAGAAGTTTATAGATGAAAATATAAAGAAATATAATGCAGATAATCTATATAAAGAAATTGAAATAAAGACAAAAGCCTTTATAAATAAACTTAGAGATTCAGATGATTTTAGATACCAATTGGAAAAGCTTGTATATGCCTTATTAGAAAAGGCTTCTAAGAATGAAAGTAGGCTAGAAGAAACTGTACCTGCTGATATATTTTCTGCAATAGATAGATATTTAGATGATCATAAAGATGAAATTGGAGATAGTGTAAAGGAGATACTTAAAGATGAAGATGTAAAAGAAAAAATCAAATATACAATTGCAAATGCAATATTTGATAGATCAAATAAGTTTTTGATGGCCTTTATAAGTCCAGATATGATTTCTGAAAAGATATTTGAATCATTAGAAGGATATATAGAAAAAAAAGAAAGCAATGAAGATATAATCGAAATAATTAAACTTATAGTAGAAAAGTCAAAAAAGCAAAAAGTTTCCAGCATAGCTATTAACTTAAATAAAATCCTAGCTCAAATATCTATAGAGCCTATTTCTATAAATATAATAAATAGTATATTAAAAGATAAAAATATAGATAAGTCAGTAGATAATTTATTAAACTTATTAAAAGACAATGAAGATTTAAATAAAGAAACTATAAAAGAACATTTATGGGATCAAATTCAAGAGATAATATCTTCAGAATATATGGAATCTAAAATAAGATATTTGCTAGAGAATACAATTGATGTCTTAGCTAATAAACATATTTCTGATTTATTTAAAGTATTGAATGACAATATGATATCTAATATATATGATCTTTCTAAGGCTGTATTTAGTATATTTGCCGAAAAAGAACTCCCAAGAATAATAGAGATGTTAAATATATCTAAAATAGTTGAAGATAAGATAAATAGCTTTGAAATTGATTATACTGAAAAACTGATATTAGATATTGCAAGAAAAGAATTAAATCAAATAACTAGACTGGGAGCACTCCTTGGTGGAATTCTTGGACTATTATCACCACTTTTACAATATGTATATTAAATTAATTTAATATATAAAAGTTTAAAACTTGTAGATAGTATACCATATATATGGTATACTATCTTTAGTATATACCATATATAGAGATAAGCTATAATTTATTAGGGGATAGGAGGATGTTAATGTTAAAAGTAGAAAAGAGAAATGGAGATATAGTTCCATTTGAATCAGAGAAAATAGGAGATGCAGTAGTAAAGGCTATGAGAGAATCAGATATAGGTGTAGATGAAAAACTTGCAACTGAGGTTGGACAAAAAGCACAAGAAAAATTTGGAGATTTAGAAGTAGTTCATATAGAAAGGATTCAAGACTTTGTTGAGATAGCACTTATGATGACTAGACCAGAAGTAGCTAAGCTTTATATTCTTTATAGGGATGAAAGGGCTAAACTAAGAGAACAAGGTTGGGTAATGAGCGATCTTCAAAGGGATATATATGAAAAGAAATATAGATATGATAGTGAAAGTTTTGATGAATTTTTAGACAGGGTGAGTGGGGGCAACAATCCAATAAAAAAAGCAATAAAAGATAAGAAATTTATGCCTGCGGGAAGAATACTAGCAGGACGTGGACTCGACAAACTTGGAAGAAAAATCACACTTTCAAATTGCTATGTAATGCCAAAGGTAGAGGATAATATAGAATCTATATTTGATACTGCAAAGTATCTTGCCAAAACCTATTCATATGGTGGAGGATGCGGGCTTACTCTATCAAAGTTAAGACCCAAGGGTGCAAGAGTAAACAATGCTGCTCATACGACTACAGGAGCAGTTAGCTTTATGGATTTATTTTCAATGGTTACAGGCCTTATAGGAATGAGAGGTAGACGTGGTGCATTGATGCTTAATATGGACTGTGATCATCCAGATATAGAGGACTTTATAGATGTAAAAAACGATCTCAATAAAGTCAACTTTGCAAATATATCTGTAAATGTAAATGATGAATTTATGCAAGCGGTAGAAAATGATGAGGAGTATACATTGTATTTTAAAGTTGAGTCTACGGGAGAAGAAATAATCAAGAAGATAAACTCAAGGGAATTATTCTATAAACTAGCTTTAAACAACTGGAATATGGCAGAGCCAGGAATACTTTATAAAAACAAAATTGATTCATGGAATCTTATGAGCGAAGACCCTGACTTTGAATTTGCAGGAGTAAATCCATGTGCAGAAGAAACTCTTCCGGCTTTTGGAAGCTGCAATTTATCATCAATCAATTTATCTGAATTTGTAAAAAACCCATTTACTAGTGATGCAAAATTTGATTTTGATGGATTTAAGGAAATGGTGAAAAATGGAGTCATCTACTTAAATGAAATATTAGATGAAAACATGAAATTGCACCCATTAGAACAACAAAGAGAAATGTCAAAAAACTTAAGACAAATTGGACTTGGAATAATGGGTCTTGCAGATATGTTTATTAAGCTTGGGGTAGAGTACGGTAGTGATGAATCACTAGAATGGATAGATAGAATAGGGCATTATATGGTAAATCAGGCTTTAAGACAATCGGCATTACTTGCAAAAGAACATGGACCATTTCCAAATTATAAAGCACAAGCTGTTTTAAAATCGCCATATCTTCTTGCAAATGCAGATGAAGACACATTGGAATTAATAAGGGAATATGGACTTAGAAATAGTCAACTTTTAACTATTGCACCTACTGGCAGTATATCTACACTTATTGGTTGTAGCAACGGAGTGGAGCCAATATTCCAAATATCATATACTAGAAAATCAGAATCTCTTCACAATGAAGACACATATTACAAAGTCTTTACTCAGATAGTTAAGGATTACATGGATAAGAATAGATTAAATGCTGAAGATCCACTTCCAGGATTTTTTATTACAACTACAAATTTAAATTATAAAGACAGAATAGATGTTCAATCAATATGGCAACAGTATATTGATGCAAGCATTTCATCTACTGTAAATGTACCAAATGAATTTACTGTAGAAGATGTAGAAGAACTATATTTATATGCATGGAAAAAGGGAATCAAGGGCATTACAATATATAGAGATGGATGTGCAAGATCGGGAATACTTATCTCTGAGAGTGCAACAAAGAAAGGTAGATTAGATAAAATAGATGAACTTAAAAAAGAATTAGATGAATTAGCAGCAGAGCAGTTGATAGAAGATCCGGATATTTGTCCTATGTGTGGAGGTAAATTAATGCATAGTGGTGGATGCTCTGAGTGCCAAGATTGTGGGTACAGTCCTTGCTCATTTTAAATTAAATAAATCAAAGGTCATTCATCAATTTGAATGACCTTTGATTTATTTTCTTAAGTTTTACTATCTAGGATCAAGCCAGATTTACCTACAAATTCATCTTCATAGCTATTTTCATATCCATATTGCCAATTTGTATTATCATCTTCCTTTATATTGATCAATGATCTATAGAGTTTAATTATAAATTCTTTTATAGGCTTTAGTAGCTCATCTAGATTATCTTTTGAATCAACCAAAGCAATTTTAAATTTTGTTTCAATTATATCAAGTTCTTTATCTCGTACTCTGTATATGCCTATACTATATAATGGTGCAGAGTATTCTTTTAACAACATTTTTATATTTGATATATTTTTACTTTGGTAACGTTTATCTAAATTTTCTAGGGCTAAAACTGTCTTATTGTATTTAGCGATTAGGTTTTTTATATGCTTTAAGTCTATTATGTCATTAGCTTCTATTTGATCTATGGCCTTTTTTAAATTTCTTTCATTGTGATAAAAATTTAAATATTCTTTTTTAAGTTTTTCAAGCTTATCATAGAATTGATCCGATGCCATAAGATGATTTGAAGAAGAATAACTGGTTTGATTGCTAACAGGAGGTACAGGATCTACAGGGTTTACCCCAGATGTTTTACCTATAACTATTCTATTTCTCTCTACAAAACTTGAATGTATTCTTTTAGCACTTATTGATGTGCTAGATGAAACCTTTCTCATAGACCCTCACTCCTTTTCTTCTTATTATATATATCGGCAAAAATATCATAAAATAAACAGATTATTGTGATATAATTAGTTCAATAAAATAATTAAATTAGGTGATAAGATGGAAGCAAAGATAAATGAGTTTATAGAAACATATAAAAAGAAAAATAAGAAGAGGTTTTTACTTAAGGATTTAGAGGATTATGTGATAGATAGATACAAGGGAGATAGTAGATATCTAGAAAATGGTGGATATATTAAGTTTGCTGAAATTATAAATAAGCTCAAAAATAATGGACAATTAAGATCTATAAAATCTTCAGATTATAACGGATTAAATCCTCCATTGAAAATCAAATGGGAAATTTTAATAGATAGTGTTAAATCAAAATGGGATAACTCTAAGATGATGCAGCTATCCGATTGTTTGGATTTTACTTATTACCTTAATAATCCAGTATATCAAACTCAACTTGAATGGGAATATATAGAAAATATTTATAGATTTTTAAAATCAAGGGACAATAGAAAAGTAGCAAGTGTTGAAGAAAGAAGTTTAGAACTTTTTTATGATGAAAAGTATCTTACGGATAGAAAAGAGACTCTTAAGGGAAGATTCGGTATACTTAAAAGGTTGAAAATTTCATATGAAGATTTGAAAATGAAAAAATATGGAGAAATGTTTGTATATTGGAATAGAGGTATAAGTGATATTAAAAAGGTTATAATTCTTGAGAACCACTCTACATTTTTTTCATATAAGAGAGCCTCAGAAGATGGAAAAGCTATATTTGGATTTAAGCCTGATATATTGATTTATGGTGGAGGAAATAAGATAGAAAATAGTTTTTCTTTTATAGAGGAGATTGCAAATATATCAGCTATAGAAGTTCTTTACTTTGGAGACATAGATCCTGAAGGATTTGGGATATACTTTAGACTCAAAGAGCGATATAGCAATATTGATATTTCACTTCAAAGGCAAGCTTATATTGACTTAATAGGCCTTTGTAAAGTAGAGTATCAAAGGAAGAGCAAGTCCAAAGATGACCTTTATTTAGATTGTTTTTTAAAGGAAATGGAAGGTTACTTAGATGATAAAAGTGTAGACAAGCTGCAAGATATATGGGAGAAAAATCATAGGATACCACAGGAATTGATAGATTATGAATACTTATTAAAGGTGATAAGATGATAATAGAAAAGGGATTTCAAAGCAGAATGAAGAAGCTTATAGCTATTAGGATGCTTGGGGCGGGGATGGATTTAGGTGAATTGAATTCCTATGCCTATGAGATATGTTTTCTTCTTATACAAAATATATTTAAGAGAGAATTACAAGAAAATGCAAATAGAACTAGAGCTGATATGATTTTTATTACTGATAAGATTATCACTGAGATGAAACTAGAAACAGATAGAGAAATAATAGAGAGAATTGTAGATGGGGTACTTTGGTATAGAGATCCAAATAAACAAGATGCATTTAGTGTGGATATATTCAATGAGATAAAAGGCGAAAAAGAAGAATATGCATTTAGATATCTCACTATAGACAGGGAAAATAGTCATTGGGATCAAGGTGGGGCTACTGTGTATATGCTTACTGAGGAAAGTCAGGAAATGATATTTATTACAAGAGAAATACTAGAGGAATTTGGCTTTGATTTAGAGCAGTTTTATACTCTTCAACTAATAAAGACAGGCAATTTATCTAAGGCTAATAATAGTATAGATACATTAATTGCAAGAGTTAGAGTACTTATCAATAGAGAAAAAGAATATAGAAGATATATAATAAGAGATCCTCAAAATATTTTCTTGGGAAATGATAGCAATAAAAGGAAAAGTGAAAAAGATATAAAAATACAATTTGAAGAAGAACAAGATTTATTTCATAAAATGTTTTCCTGGAAATCTAGATATGATTCACTGCCAGATGATAAAAAAATAGAGGCAGAATCTATGTTTGAGAAACTTGAAAGGGCAAGAGCTTTACACGACAGTTTGGCAAGACATGTGATGGATAATTTAGCATTGGCTATGGAGATAAGGGTTAATTATCCTGAAAGCTTTTGGAATATCTCGAATTTAAGCTTTAAAGAAGATATATGGAAAAATCATATAGTGAAAAATGGTGTAGATAATATAGATGATTTAGAACTGATTTTATCTTCACTGTTTTCTCCTAGGGTAGAGTTTATATATCCTTTAGAGTGGGCATGGGCAGAGCAAAGGACTAAGTCAAGAGCTAAGATTAAAAAATATGAAGATGAAATATTTGAGGAAGACTGGGAATTTGAAGAGGTAGATTGGGATATAATAGTTGATCTTTGGGAGGAAATATTTGTAACTCTTTTAAATAAAGGAAGTTTTTCTATTTTAAATTTAAATGATATAGATGAAGTAAATCGAAAGAAATGGTTAAGCCAGAGGGCAAACATTGATTTATTTATGATGTTTGTCATATCAGAAGTAGAACTTATAAGGAGCTATGGATCAGAAGATGAAACAATTAAATTATTTTATCTTTTAACAGAAAAAAATGGAGATTTAAAAGCATTAGAAGGTAAAAGGATATATTCCAGAATTGAAAATACAAATAAAATTTTTAGATGGAATGAGCTATTTATTTCTCCATATACAATTTATATAAAGGAATGATTTAATGAGCTATATAAGTGAAGATATTAGATTAGCAAGTGAACTTTTTTTTAGATTATTAAACAATAGGATATTACCATTAAGTGATACTTTAGCATCCCAGTACAATGAGAAAAATGAAGTTAGGGAAATCGTAAAGACTATGGCTAAAGAGGCAGGACTTCATATATTTGGGACTAGAGAAAATCTTCATTTAGTTTCAGAAAAGGAAAACTCCATATTTGCAACTACTTACACCCAGATGAAAGAAAAATATACAAAGCTACTTAGAAAGAGACATTTTCATCTTGCCAATATCATTATATCAATATACCTAGCTGAAATAGATAGGGCAAACAATTTTTCCTTTAGAATAGAAGATGCCAGTATATCTTACTATAAACTAGAGGAACTAATAACAGAGACCTTGGCTTCTTGGAAAAAAAGAAATGAAGATGAGGATTTTTCGGAGGATTTTGCAATTGCGATAGAAGAAATATATGAACTTTGGACTGTTGAGATGTCACACTCTAGGCCCAAAAAAGACGGAACTGGATTTAGCCTATCATCGCAGACCAGGCTTGGATTTATCAATGAGGCATTGAAAGCTTTAGAAAATGAAGGCTTAATAGTAAATTTACATGGAGAATCAAAGATAATTCCAAAGCCAGAGCTTTATGAACGTCTTGATTATCTCTATCATGGTGGGGATAGATACAAGGAAATAATGGAAGTCATAAGAACTAGCAAGGAGGACGGAGATGCCAAAACTAGCTAAGATAAGGCTTACAGGATGTAAATACGATGGACTTAGAAAAGAACACGAGAATTCAACATTTGATCTTACAAGAGGAGATAATCCAGATCACAGTCTTTTTACCCTAAAAAATGGTGGTGGAAAGGGAGTAATGATGCAATTGATATTCCAAATTTTGCTTCCAGAAACTAAATGGGGTAAAAACAATGGCAATCAAGTAATAGCTATGTTTCACGATAAAAAGAACAATCTTCATCCATTTACATTTCATGTTGTACTTGAATGGGTATTAGACACTATTCCAGAAAAAAGACTTATTACTGGAATAGCAGTAAAGTCAATAATTAAAAATACAAGTGCAGAAGATGATGAAAAAGCAGGACTTTCCTATGTCTTATACACTTACGAACACAATAACAATGGATATTTTACAGTAGAAAACCTTCCACTTTATGATGAAAAAATCAACCAAGCTGTAGATTTAGATAGAATTGAGGAATTTTTAGTTGACAATAAAAGAGATTTTATAAGATATAGTCAAAGTAGTGGGAAGAGAAGAGATTCTGATTATTATAGATATTTAGAGAGCAGAGGTATAATCAGAAGTGAATGGATGACATTGAAGGAGATAAACAAGTCTGAGGGTGGAATAAGCGATTATTTTGGCAAGGCTAGTGACAATAAGGCCATATTTGATAAGATAATTATTCCAGCTATCAGCCAAAATATAAAAAATTATTCAAATGATGATAGCAATAATTTAATAGAGATGTTTAGAAGCAATTTATCTATTACAAAGGATTTACCGATTTTATTAAAAAGGGAAAATGATTATAGAGAATTAAATTTAAGTATAGATCCATTAATAGAAAATGCAGATAGTGGCGTGAGATTTATAGATAGAAGAGATAGGCTTGTAAACGAAGGAAACAATATCTTATTTATACTAAATGATGAGATGGAACATATACGAGGACAAGTTGAAAAATGGAATTTGTCACTTAAGAAAGGTGAAGAAGAAAAGGTAGAGCTTTATTTTAAGAAGGATAATCTCTTATATAATAAGGATAGACAATACTTTTTGCAAAGGCAAAATAAGATTAGAAACTTAGAAGACCAATACCGTGATACTCTGGAGAATTTAGAAAATAAAAAAGATGAATTTGTACTGTACAAAATCAATAGATTGCTGTGTAAAAAAAGAGAAATTGAAGAGAAAATTAGGCACAAAATGGCAGAAAGAAACATATTAATAGAGAGTTTAGATATAGAGGATTTCAAAGAAAGGGCAATGGAGCTTGATAATGAAATAGAAATAGAGTGGGATAAGACTAAAAGAGTATGGCAAAATGAAGAAATAGATTTCAACGGATATATTGCATATATAGATGATCTAGTTGTTGAAAAAGGGAGAAAAAGGGGCAAATATAATGAAAAAAAGCAAGCAATTCAAAATGAGATATTTAAGTTTGAAATAGAAAGAAAAAATTTAAATGTTAAAAGAGAAAAGCTCCAAGAATATTATGATTTTATGAGTTTGGGATTTCCAGAGAGAATACTAGAAGATTTAAATACTTCAAGTAAAAATCTAGCAGAGAAAAAAACAACTGAAGAGGAAGAAATATTACAAATAGAAGATAGAATATGGAAGATAAAACAGGAAAAAGGGCAAGAAGAGTATATAATAGCTGAAAGGCAAAAACAGACTAGATTGATTCAAGAAGAAATAGCAGAAAAAGAGATTCAAGAATTAAACATAGCTAAAACAGCTTCAAGGCTACTCTTTAGAGACTATGATGGAAGTTTGCTAGATGAAACTTGGTTTTCTAATTGCTTAGAGGAACTAAATAAATTGCATAGGTCAAAGAAAATAGACTTAGAGCAGATAAATAGAGCTATATGGGAAAAAAACATTCAAAGATCATTAAATGATGAAGAATATTTTATTCCCAATAATGATTTAATAGTTTTAAAACAAAGCATAAAAGATATGAATATACATGTTGAAACTGGAACTGAGTACTTATACAATTTAGATAAAAAAGAATTTCAAGAGATATTAAGTCAAAATCCAGGGTTTATATATTCGCTTGTGATAGGAGATTTAAAACAGTGGGAGATAATAGAGAGGAATATTGATAAAGACCTATTACTAAATAGTATGGTTCCAATATATATAAGAAGCGAGATGGGGGAAAACCTAGCAAGCAAGTTTAAATCTGTATCCAATCAAGCAGAAAAACTTGTAAACCATGAATACTACTATGATTGGAAACAAAAAATCCAAAGGGATTTCAATGATATTTCAATTACCAGAGATAAGCTTCAAGGCGATATAAGGGAAATAGAAACAGTAATAAGAAATATGAACTTAATTTATAGAGGCAAATTGGTATTTCATTTAAGCAAGGATTTAAGAGAAATACAAGTATTTATACATGATAAAACAACAGTTGTGCGTAGTTACCAAGAGGAATTAGCTGATTTAAACAATAAGATAACTATAAGAACATCAAATTTACAAAAGACTAAAATAGAATTAGATGATTTAGAAAAAAAGATGCATTTAATGGAAGATTATATACTTGATTTGAGATATATAGATGAAAGACAATCTCTTATAGATGATGTCAATAAAGAGTTAAAACAAATAAATAGTCAACTATCACAAATAGATTATGATATAGATGAAATGTTAAATGTAAAAAGCAATTTAAATATAAATTACGAAAAGTGGAAGATAAGTACAAGGGATATAATTAAAAAACTTCAAAACATACATGATGATATTTTTTATGAATCTAATATAGATTATTTATATAAGTCTTCAAAGATACCTAGTCTATTGATTAAAAGCGATACTATTATGGGGATGATAGATGAGAGAATAATAATCAGGGAGGATATCAATAGCAAAAATGCAAAACTTGTAGCTGTAGAAAAGGATTTAGAGTATTTAAGAAAAGACATTGAAACTTTTATAGAAAGCTTAGATGAGACAAGCAATCACTGGAGACAATACGATGACTTGAATCTTTCCTTGATAGAAATAAATTTAATAATAGAAGAATTGAAAGGGATGATTGATTCTATAGAAACTAAAAAAATAAATATAAAATCCAAATTAGATACCTTGAATGGTGAAATTTCAATGCTTTCAAAGAGCTTAGAAAATACAGAAAGACAGATAAGAAAAACTCACAAAAGGCCAGCCATAGCATTAGAAATCCAAGATATAGATGAGGATATAAATGATGTTCATAGAGATATAGAATCCAATGTGAATATTTTGGAACTTTCCCGAGTAGAATTAGAAAGAGCAAAGCAAGCTAAGAATAATTTAGAATTGAATTGGAGCAAACTTATTCACAGAACTGATTTAGATCTTTCTAAAGGAAAGATGGAAGATATAGTAAAGGGAAAAATTTTCAATAATGCAAGTATGGTAGTAGATGAGTGGATTGAGAAGATGATAAAAAATCAAAGTGACATCAAAGAAACTTTAAATGAAGGTGAAGGATATAAGATTAGATTTTTAAGAGAAGTTGAAATCAAATTAGAGGAAGATAAGTTAAAGGCAAAAATAAAGGATGCTCTTACAGATTCAAATATGTCTAATTTTCATAGTAATATAGATTCATTTAGAGGAATGAAAAATAACTTTCAACAAGAACTAATCACATTATCTAGGGATAAAGAAAAAGCTGAAGAAGCCATGAAACAGTGGGTTGATAGGGCTGCTATCTATGTAATTAGAATGATTGATACGCTAAAGGATATGACTTCTAGCATGAATTATACCAATGAAAGAGGATATATATTTCCTCTTGTGAAATTAAAAGGGATAGAAAGGCTTCCCAAAAATGAAGAAGATGTTAGCTATCTACTTAGAGAACATTTTATAAATTCTATAGGTAAAACCATAGAGGAAAATGAAAACCTAGATTTGCTTGATGATAAATTTATAGAGGGTTTAATGGCAGATCATATTATATTTTCAAAAGCACTTCAGGGAAGATATCCAGTTCTTGAGGTATATAAAATGACAGAGAAAAATGAGTTTAGATATGCCAGGCCAAGAGAAGAGTATTATTCTACATGGGAGGCAATAAATAAAGGCGAAGGTATATCGACAGAGGGCAGTGGAGGACAAACTCTTTCAGTGACTACATTTGTCAATATGATGATTATGAGTTTTAAGAAAAAACATCTAGGCAATGAAAATCCATCTACTGTGTTAATTTTAGATAATCCTTTTGGGAAGGCCTCTGGAAGACATGTACTAGATCCAATATTTGAAATAGCGGATAAGCTACATTTTCAACTTATTTGCTTTGCTGCACCTGAGATAATAAAGGTAGAAATAAGCGAGCGATTTCCTGTATTTTGGGAACTCAAGGTTGAGGATAAAAAGGTAATTCATGGAGGAAGAGTAATAAAGGATTAGATATTTAAAATGCAACTATTATTCCTCAAGGGATCTAATAGTTGCATTTATTTCGCCACCTGTTATTATTATAATGCTGCTTATATAAAGCCATACTAGAAGAACTATAATACCTCCAAGACTTCCATAGGTCTTTCCGTAGTTAGCAAAATTATTTATATAGTAAGAGAATAGCCCGGATGTAAATATCCATCCTATAGATGCAAAGATAGCCCCAGGAAGAGTATGTTTAAACTGTATCTTGTTGCTGTTTCTGATAGATGGGCTAAATTTATACAACAAACTAAATATAAGTATCATAAATCCTAGAGATATTAGAGTTCTAAGATATTTCCATACTATCATAAAGTTTTGCATCATATTGAGATAGTCAAATATCATATTTCCAAGAATTTCTCCAAATACAAGTGTAGAAAGTACAATTAAAAGGAGAATTAATAGGGCTAAGGTAAATAGTATAGCAACTGCCCTAAGTTCAATATAAGATCTTTTTTCATCGACATCATATGCCTTGTTTAAGGACTTGATCAAAGACATAATACCTCTTGAAGCTGCCCAAATACCTGTGATAGCACTAAGAGATAGCAGGGTATCACTGCTTTTACTTATAGTTTCTGATAATAGCCCAGCGATAAGTCTTTGAGTATCAGCGGGAAGTATAATTATGAAACTGTGTAGCACATCATCTCTGGCTATAGGGGTATAGCTAAGAATATTTAAAAAGAATATAAGAAATGGAAATATAGAAAGTATCAAGTAATAAGCAAGTTGAGCACCCATTGCAGTGACATTATCTTCTTTTATTCTATATATTAAATCTTTTAAAAAGAGTTTAGTTTTTAACATGTTTTCACCTCTATTTAGAATACATCTTTACCAACCTTATATTTGTTTTAAATATTTGTCAAACCAATTTGTTATTTCTTCTAACCTTCTAATTCTGTGTTTTGGTTTACCAGATCTGCTTAGATCATGATTTTCACCTCTAAACATAACTAGTCTTGAATCTACTCCATGATATTTCAAAGATGAAAACATCTGAAGTCCTTCAGGTAAAGAGCATCTATAGTCATCTTCTGAATGTATAAATAGTGTAGGTGTGGTTACTTTATCTGCATACTTCATAGGTGAGTGGAACCATAACTTCTCTGGGTCACTCCAAGGCGTAGCATTCTGCTGGTCATCTGAGAAATAATAACCTATATCAGTAGTAGCAAAGAAGCTTATCCAGTTTGATATACTTCTTTGAGATGCTGCAGCTTTAAATCTATCTGTATGGCCTATTATCCAATTAGTCATAAACCCACCATAAGACCCACCAGTTACACCTATATTATCTTCATCTATAAATGGATGTTTTTCAAGAACAATGTCTGTAAATTTCATTATATCGTCATAGTCAATAGTTCCATATTTTCCCCTTATATCTGCAAATGAATTTCCTTTTCCATCACTACCCCTTGGGTTACAGAAAAATACTACATATCCTTTATTAGCCCAGTATTGCATTTCATGAGAAAAGACTTCTCCAAATACAGTTTTAGGACCACCGTGGATATTAAGTATGGCAGGATATCTTTCATTTTCTCTAAAATCTACAGGCTTCATCAGCCAACCATCTATCGACATTCCATCCATTTCAAAAGCCAAATGTTCAGGGCTAGATAATTTTATCTCCTCATTTACCCAATCGTTGAAATGAGTCAATTGTATTTCCTTTCCACCCTTAAGGGAATATATCTCTTGTAGATGGAGTCCCCTGAGACCTATAAATTGTATTAAATCGCCATTTACATCAAATCCATCAATACTACCATTGCTTGATGTAAGCCTTTTCATATTTCCGTCTAGGTCAATCTTATTTATATATGAATTATGTTCTTTTGTTGTGGTTAAGTAAAGATGCTTTCCTATTACCTTTAGATTTTGACTATTACCATAGCTGCAATCAGAGCCTACAGAATTGTCCATACTATAGTCAAAGTCATCATGAGTAATTTTTTTAGCCTGTTCTTGGTTCAAATGCATAGTGTAAATTTTAGGGTTTTCATTTAATCCATAAGATTTCATATCATGACCTGCAAAAATTATCTTATCTCCTATAAAGTCTATAAAACTATATGAGAAGTTACTGTGATGACTTATTTTACCAAGAGAGTTTTCTCCTATATCATAGATATATATATCAGATTTAACTTGCATTTTATCTATATATGATGCAGCAGAGAAGACCAATTTATCTTTTTTACTATTTAATTTAAATTCACTGACATCTGTATAAACGTCAGTTATAGCTTGGATATCTTTTGTTTTTAAGTTATATATATAAAGCATATTTCTCTTCTTATTTGTAAAGCCTACTCCATTTGCCCAGTATGGGATCTCATCTAATACTTCGTAGTCCTTATCTTCACTTCTCTTTTTTAGATACTTTTCTTTTTCTTCAAGAGTGAGCTTATCTACATTTTTATATTCGGGATTAAATATTGCAGTAAAGACTAGTCTTTCGTCATCAATATACCTATAATTATTTATATTAAATGGAATTTCAAATATTTTTTTAGCTTCTCCACCTTTTATATTTATACTATAAAAAGGTGTAAATTCTTCTCCATCCTTTTTCCTTTTTTTATCTCTTTCATCTCTTATGGTTGGAAATATTATATTTTCATTGTCTTGCCAGATAAATCCTTTTTCTTCATTAAGTGAAGTAAGTTGCATATAATTATCTTCATTATTGCGATAGATGTAGATATTAGATAAATATTTATTTTCCTCTAAATCCATTTCATGAAGTATAAATCCTGTATGTAGTGCATCTGGTGATATCTGTATTTCGGATAAAAATTTATACCTCATAAAATCTTCTAGTTTAAGTTTTTCCACATTTACCCCTCCAGTTGTTAAGTAGATTCACTTATCATTATATACTATTTGCTATATAATAAAAAGTGAGTAGAACAATATTAAAAATTTTTATGGAAAGTATAATAATGGGTATAAGTTTATTAGAAAGGGTAATTTATAAGTCTGGTGTAAAGGAGACGAAGCCATGAGTAAATCTTTAGAAGAAAATATAATATCTCTAATAAATAAATCAAGTATTAGTATAGATGAAAGTTTAGACCTTTTAGATAGCCTTTATTGGGCAGATTGGGATACTTTAGATAATCTGGATAATGGTATTGTTGAAAGAATACTTAGTTATTTAAAAAATGACTGTTTATCATATCAAGAGATATCTAAGATCTTAAAGTTATATAATAATCCAGAGGGGGCACATATAAGCAGATTTTCTAATCTTATATTGAATATATACAAAACAAATAAAAAGGTATTTTTAAAAGCCCTGAACCTTGAAAAGGAAGAGGCGGGTAATATAGTATATATATTTAGAATGAATGCTATAGAACTTGATAAAGACAGAGAACTACTAGATTTGATTGATTCAGATGACCTAAATCAAGAGGAAACAGATACAGCTAAGGTTTTTTTAAAGATGTATGAAAACATATGTAATACCTGAGTTTGATTTGATGCTAAGGAGACCTTGAGTCTCCTATTTTTTTATTGTGTGCTATTTTTTTTATGATTTTTTAATTCTATAATTTTACCATTAGGTGAAGGCTTATTTGTTGAAAGTAAGTAATCAACTATTGTTTTTCCAAGCACTGTTATGCTAATTTCATAGTTTGGGTAAAGATTGTAATCAATGATTCCAACATACTTTAAGTATTGATAATAATTAAAGAAAAAATCAGGATTTATAGATGTATTAGGGAATATTTCAATCATTTCATATTTTTTATTTTCATCTAAGGAAGATAGGAATAGTAGTAAAGATTTTTTATGTTGATTAAAGATTTTTTCATTTTCAACCTTATATATGGTTGATAGAAAATTATTGCTCCAAATATAATTTAAAAATATTGTAAATTTTTCTTCATCCCTAAGTCTTATAAAATCAGTACCTTTTGAAGTAATGTGCAACTTATTTTTCCTTATTTCGCTTAATCCCAAGAATATGGATATATTATAGTATAAATCAATCAAAGGAAAGTCAATTTGATTTGGTGCTTTTTTCTTTACTTTATGATGCAAATCCATCATATTATTTATTTCCAGTAGATGAACTCTTTTTATTTTCTTTGTTTTATTAGTTAATTCTATTGGATTATTTATTATATAAAAAATGAATTTGTCAAAATCAATTATAGGTATAAAATAAAAATTATTGAAATCATCTTTAATTGTATTGCAAAAGTTCTCGTCGATGTCAAAAGGGGATTTAACTTCTTTCAACAAGCTCATAAAGTAAAATCTCATATCGCTAATAGTCAGGATGTCGTCATATGAATCTTTATATTTTTTATCGATATTACTTAGAAATCCCAAGTAAATCTTAAAAGTATATATATAGGAGTTTAATACTTTACTAGACATTATAAAGCCATCATTTATAGCGGAATTGAAAAACAAATTAAGATCTACTTGATCTATATCGTAAAGTGATAAATCTTCATCTGCTAAATAATATTCAAAGAATTCAATTAAGTTTGATATTATTTTATCTGAATCATTGCTTCTGTTTTTTATATTTAAGTATTGTTGAAATTCTGCGATTTCGTCATAAAATATAGAATATATATCGTATTCTAACTCTATTGCATCAAATACACAACTTGTATATATTGTATATAGATTGATGCTGTGGTTTTTAAGATAAAATCTCATGGTAAGATTTGGAGATACTTCTCTAAGACTATTAAAATCAATAAATACCTCTCTTATAAATTGATTTCTTACAGAATGGGGAAGGTAGCTGATACTTCCTACAAATGTATTTAATCCAAGCAAATTTGCAGTTCTACTAAAAATCAAATCTCCTATGTTTACAACTCCAGCTAAATCTTCTTCCCATACAAGTTCTTCTTTATTTTCAAGTAAATTTTTCAAAAATAAGAAGCCATCCTTTATATTTATTATTTCAAATAAAGATATATTTGAATTATTTCGTGCTTGTAAAATTTTAATTTCATTAGATTTCAGATTTTCGCGGTATTTATCTATATAAGACTCTATAAATGAAAACCCATCTTTATCTAAGAAATCAAAACTAAGCCATAAATCAAATGCTATATTATGAGAAAAAAAGTCATCATGCAAAAGTTTTAATTCTTCTATTACACTAGTTTTCTCCATTTCCTTTGATATATATTCAAGAAGTTTTTCAGTTATTCTTAAATTTATTTTCTGTATTTTTTTAAAATTTGATTTATTCATAATTCCTCCTAAAACTTGTGTATAGATATTGTTTCTAAAATTACATCATATATAATGTTAAATTATATTATGTATTATTGCAAGCTAAAGTTCAAATAAAAAAATCCTCAAGCTGAGGACTTTTTTATTATATATCTGATAATTGTGTTTTAGCTCTGTTTTGTTCCCATGCATGAAGAACAAGTGCAAGGCCTATAACTCCATAAGCTACAAATACTCTAAAGTATTCACCAATTTGTGCATTTCCCATCAAATTCTTTCCAGCTAAAGGTGATACTATAAAGAGTAGATGGAATAAGAAGGTACCAAGCAGTGCTTCTTTCCAAGATGCTTTGTCTACAGATGCACCACCTATTAGAAGAGATGCTACTGCAAATAGTCCTACTTGTTCATGGTTATTGTAAGTATTGAGTGTACCCATGTTTTGTAGGTATAATATTTGTCCCCAAGCTGCAAGAACTGTTGATATTATAATTGAAATTATCCTTGTTCTATCTACATTTATACCTGAAATACTTGCGATATGCATATCTTGACCTACAGCTCTCATTTCTTGACCTAATTTTGTCTTTAGGAAGAAATACAATGCTACAAAGAGTAGAGCTATAATAAGCAAAGTAAATATAGGGAAGTTAGTAAATTCTCCAAAGAACAAACTATCCATAGATTTTCTAATTATTTTAAGGTCCAGAGTGTTTCTAAGACCTTTTCCGGTAGTCATCAAGATCTTTGGATTGCTAAATGGAATTATTCTACCTGCCATTACAATAAATATTAGCTGATAGACTCCATTAGCAAAGAAACCCAGTATCATAGATGTAATCATTTCCTTACCCTTTGCCTTGTTAAGCACTCTACCTACCAAGTATCCTAGGACTATTGCCACTGGAGTGGACACAAGTATGGCAGTTAAAAACCCACCTACTCCACCTATTCCATAGTTGACTATAAATATAAGTCCTACTTGGCCTGCCATGGCTCCTAGTACAATACCAAAGTTAAGCCCCATACCTGTTATTACTGGTATAATAAGACTCATTACAAGAAGAAGATTTCTAGATAGTCTAAAGACAACTTCATCAAATAAGAAATCCAGAGGTAGACCTGATAAGAAAAAACCCACAATACAAATTA
>CAYRYO010000008.1:0-1980 GCA_964428475.1 uncultured Tissierellaceae bacterium | reverse complement strand
TCAAATAAGAAATCCAGAGGTAGACCTGATAAGAAAAAACCCACAATACAAATTATTATAAAGACTATAGGTACTATCATATAGCGTCACCTGCCTTTCTAGTTAGTGCATAGATAATTATTCCGTTACTCATGATTATTCTGATTATTTCTGCCATGCTTCCTTCAGAAAGAACATTAACTACTGGCAGTGCAACTACTAGGAGTCCCTGGAATAGGAAGGTACCTATAATTACATGAAGTATCTTTGCCCTTTGTAGTGTTGCGCCACCTATAAGTATAGATGCAGCAGCAGGCATAGACACATAGAGTGGAGCATTATATAATTGAAGAAATCCAAAGCTCTGGCTATATACAATTATTCCAATTGCAGCTAGAACTGTTGACATTATTATTCCTTTTATTCTTTGAATATTTACATTTAAACCATTTGAAGCTGCAAAGGCTTCTGAACTTCCAGCCACCTTCATAGCTGTACCGCTTTTTGTCTTGAAAAATACCCATACAATAAAGGCTAGAAGTGCAAAGAATAATATTAGCCCTATAGGGATAACTTGCATCCAAGCAGGCAACCACTCTGGATTTAAAAAGTTATCTAAAAGCCCTCCCATTGAAGATTCCATGGAAAGTGTAACCCTAAGTCCACTTCCTCCCATAGCCCAAATAAGCTCAGGACTCTTGAAGGGTGCTAAAAGCCAAAATATACACATGAAGGATATAATTGAAAAACCTACATAAGTACCTACTGTCATTTCTTGGCCCTTGATTCTATTTAGCATAAGGCCATATAGGTAACCTGCACCAGCTGCTAGAGGAATTGCTACTGCAAGTGCTAAGGCAAAACTTGCCCATCCACTAAGTCCAAGTTCAATACTTACCAAGGCACCGATAAGTCCAAAGATGACACCAAGTGCTAGGTTAAAGTTTATTCCAATACCTGATTGTATGGAAGGAACCATGGCAAGTACAAGTATTGCATTCATACCAAATCTAGTGAGTATTCCTCCCCAGATTTCAGATTGTGATATTCCCACTGCTGTTGCAGCAATTAAGAGTACTACTAAAAATGCAGTTATAATAAGCCTAGGAAATCCTATCTTTCTATAAATAGTTTTAATATCCATTATTCCACCGCCTTATCAATTTCTTCTCCAGCCATTGCAAGTCCAAATTGTGCATCAGATGCATCAGGTGGAAGAATAGCGTGGATTTTTCCTTCAGATATAATGGCAATTCTATCTGATATCTGTCTGAGTTCAGCAAGTTCACTAGATGTAATGATTATAGTAGAACCTTGTTCATTTAATTTTACAAGAGTATCCAGTACCAGGTTCTTAGCACCAATATCTATTCCACGAGTAGGCTCAGACACCATTAAAAGCTCTGGATTAAGAGTTAGGGCACGAGCAATACAAACCTTTTGTTGGTTTCCACCAGATAGGTACCTGGTATGCTGCTTAGGGCCTGTACATCTAATATCTAAATCTTTTATCATCTTATCTGCATGAGATTTAATTTCATCACCATTTACCATCTTGAGAGGTCCGATTTTTTTGATAAATTGCTCTTGAATTTCCATAGATGTAAAGGCAATATTTAAATCTATTGGATCATCTAAGAGTAGACCTACACCCTTTCTATCTTCAGAAAGAAAGGCAACCCTGTTATTTAACATTTCCCTAGGATTATTTAGGGGAAGTGGGCTTCCATCCTTTGACATTTCACCCTTAGTAGGGTAGAGTCCCATGATTCCGTTTGCAAGGCCGATTTTACCCTGTCCAGCTAGTCCGCCTATTCCCAGTATCTCACCCTTTTTAATTTCCAAATCAATACCCTTGATTTTTTCTCCAGGCATATTTACATGGAAGTCTTTTAAAGCCATTATAGTTTCTAAATTTTCATCATCAGCCTTTTTAGTTGCAGTGGTAATTTCTACATCGCGACCAACCATTAGCTTAGCCATATCAACTATGGATATGTC
>CAYRYO010000007.1:27585-54992 GCA_964428475.1 uncultured Tissierellaceae bacterium | reverse complement strand
ATATGTCTTAGTGGTATTGGTATTCTTAGTATTTGGATTTATTATATATTTTAAATATGAAACATCTATAAATAGAAGAATATCTAAAGAATTAGATATAGAAATACCCTATAATGTAGAATTAAAATATACAGATAGCCATGGAGGATTTCATGGAGATGGGATTCTATTTGCAAAGGCACAATTTAATGAGAAAAGCCTAGATAAGATAAAGAGCAATATAGCAAATACATGGAATAAAGCACCCTTTACTGAAGATATAAAGATCCTATTATATGGAAATAGAAACTACTCATCTAATTTAGGAGAAAGACTTGGCCTTCCTAAAACTTATAATGGATATTGGGTTTTTATAGATAGACATGGAGGTAATATTAGAAAGAAGAATGGTGGAGAAAAAGTATTTTCTAGAGCATCTGCGAATTATAGTTTTGCAGTATTCGATATAGATAATAAAATTTTGTATTATCTAGAATATGATAGTTAAATTGTATAAGATAATTAATTATGCTTAGGATGAGATGATTTTCTTGAAATTTTGGATAAACTATTGCAGTCAAATAAATTATCGCTTATAATGTAAACATAAGTTGGTTTAATAAACAAAAAAATAAAGAGAGGTGAGTATCATAACCCAGAGAGAATTTGAGATTTTAGAAATCATTAAAAATAATCCATTCGTTTCTCAGAAGGAGATAGCAGACAAGTTAAATATTGCTAGAGCCTCTGTTGCGGTGCATATTACTAATCTAACCCGTAAAGGAGTTATTAGGGGCAGAAGCTATGTAATAGATGAAAAAGATTATATATCAGTCATCGGTGGTGCAAATGTGGATATAGCTGGTTATCCTTTTGAAACTTTAAGAAGATCGGATTCTAATCCAGGGCGGGTTAATGTTTCCATCGGTGGTGTCGGAAGAAATATTGCTGAAAATCTTGTGAAATTAGGAAAGAATACAAAAATGTTCACTGTAGTTGGTGAAGATGTTCATGGGGACAAAATCATAACAGAGTCAGAACAATCGGGAATAGATATGAGTCATGTGAAAAGAACTGCAGAATATGGAACAGGAACTTATCTCGCAGTGTTAAACGAGGATAATGATATGGATGTAGCTATTGCTTCTATGGAGAGCTTCAAGAAGCTGGATAAAAAGTATATTGATGATAATAGAAAGATTATATCAAATAGTGAGGTCATCGTATTTGACACCAATCTGGAAGAAGATGTGCTACATTATGCAGTTCAACTTTTCAAGAACAACCTATTGTTTCTCGATACAGTATCCCATAATAAAGCTCTTCGGGCAAAAAGAGTTATTGGACATTTTCACACTATTAAACCAAATAAAATGGAAGCAGAAGCTTTATCAGAAATGAGTATAACATCTAAAAAAGACTTAGAAAAGGTGGTAGAGTATTTTCACAGGAAAGGGGTCATTAATGTATTTATTACACTAGGTGAAGAAGGTGTGTTTTACAGTGATGGCACAAAGAAAGGTCTATACAAGGCCAAGAAGATTGTACCGAAGAATGCCACTGGTGCTGGAGATGCTTTTCAAGCAGCTTTAGTTCATGGTCAAATCAATGGAATGAATATAGAAGAAATGGTTCGTTTTGCAGTAGCCGCATCAATTTTGGGTATGAGTTCTTATTCAACAATTAATCCTGAAATGTCCGTAGAAAAGGTAAAAGAAACAATTAAGAAAATGGAGGAAAAATAAAATGAATAATTATATAGTCACAAGTAAAGAAGTAAAAGAAGCCCTAGAATCAGGGAAGCCTATAGTAGCGCTAGAATCCACAATCATATCTCATGGTATGCCATATCCGAAGAATGTGGAAACTGCACTTAGAGTGGAAGAAATCATACGAGAAAATGGTGCTGTGCCTGCTACGATAGGAATCTTAGGAGGAGTTTTGAAGGCAGGGTTGACAGAGGAAGAAATCGACTATATGGGTAAGGCTTCAGGTATTGCCAAGGTATCAAGAAGAGATATTCCTTATATAGTTTCACAGAAACTTGATGGTGCTACAACTGTAGCTTCTACCATGATTATTGCAGATATGGCAGGAATACACATTTTTGCTACAGGAGGTATTGGTGGAGTACACAGGGGTGCAGAAACAACGATGGACATCTCAGCAGATTTGGAAGAACTTTCTAGTACAGATGTTGCTGTAATCTGTGCTGGTGCTAAATCTATTCTAGATATTGGATTGACTCTGGAATATCTTGAAACTAAAGGAGTAGCAGTTTATGGATATTGTACTGACGAGCTGCCAGCATTCTATACAAGAAATAGTGGATTTAAAGTAGATTACAGAATCAATAATCCAGAGGATATGGCACTGGCACTTAAAAGTAAATGGGATCTGAAGCTGAAAGGTGGAGCACTTATTGCAAATCCAATTCCAGAAGAATATTCAATGGATGCAGACTTCATCACCAAGGTTATTGAAGATGCTGTAGCCGAAGCAGAAGAAAAAGGTATAAGGGGAAAGGAAACTACACCCTTCCTCCTCGCAAAGGTTAAAGAAATAACTGGAGGAGATTCTCTAGAGTCAAATATTCAACTAGTATATAATAATGCTAAGCTAGCTGCACAGGTTGCCTGTGCCTATATGAATTTATAAAGGAAATTTTAAAGCAAAAACGCAGTATAAAAAGAATCTACGACTGATTAGTTGGGGAAAGTTAATTATTATTTCCCTAAAGATAGTAATTGATAATTAATCTGAATGTATAGCTCAAGAAGCCAAAGGAGTACTTGTATAATAATAATCAGATTTGACATACTATCTATAGGAGGTAGATTAAATGAATAAGGTAAATTTATCACAAAAAGAAAGAATGTTGCTAGAGGATCAAAAAAGTCACGAAAAAATGTGTATTGAAAAATATGCTAATTATGCTAGTCAGGCAGTAGATCCAGCGCTAAAGCAATTATTTACGACACATGGACAAGAAGAACAGCAACATTATGATACTATCAATCAAATTTTATCTGGAACTGTCCCAGATATTAACCAACAGGCACAACAGCAAAAACAAGAAAGCAATGTACAAAGTACAGTTAATGGAGGCTTATGCAATAGTAATGATGCTTCACTTTGTAGCGATTTGCTTATGACTGAAAAGTATATATCTGGAGCATATGATACAACTATATTTGAATGTGTAGATAGCAATTTACGTGATGTTCTAAATCATATTCAAAAAGAAGAGCAGAAACATGGAGAGGAAATTTTCAATTATATGCAAAGCAAAGGAATGTATCAAGTCAAATAGTAGTTTTAAATGATAACTATAAGTAAAGAATAAATATAAAACATTTACAGTGCCTTAAAAAGGATACAAGAGATTACTTCTATTGTGTCCTTTTTTAAAATTTAAAAATCACTCCAACAATAGCAGCACCAGTTATATACACTATTGGATGCTTTTTATATTTATGGATTAAATAGATTACGATTATAAAAAGAATGGTTTCTTTAAAGTTAATTAAATCTAATAAGTGTTTTTTAAAATTGTATCTTTCTAAATTTAAGATAGAAAGCATCAAAACTTTAACACCGACACTGGCTATAAGCCCTGCAACAGCAGGTCTTATACCTAAGAAAGCTCCCCTAACTAGTGGTTTTTCATTAAATTTCTTAAAATAATGTGCAATTAAAATTATAATTATAATAGATGGAGTTATAATACCTAAAGTAGTAGTTATTCCACCAAATAAACCAGCTGCTTTATATCCTACAAAAGTAGCTGTATTTATGCCTATGGCTCCGGGAGTTGATTCAGATATAGCTATCATATCTATTAATTCTTTTGAAGTAATCCAATCGTAATTATAGGCTAAGTCCTGTAAAAATGGAAGTGTAGCTAGACCCCCGCCTATAGAGAATAAGCCTATTTTAAAAAAAATGAAGTATAAGTTCAAATAAATCATATCAATTTAGCCCCTTACATTTTAATACTTTTAGATCTAATTATACCTATTATTGCTGAAGTAATTATAACAATTATTGGTGTAATATCTACAAATACAATTAAAAGAAAAGAGATGATAAATAAAAGCACTCCTAAGAAGTCTTTTACTGAATCTTTATACATTTTTAATACTGTATTTAAAATAAGTGCAGCTACAACTACTCGAATTCCTCCAAAAGCATGTTGAATTATTGCATAGTCTTGAAAGTTTTTAAAAAACATTGCAATAATAGTAATTATAACAATCGATGGACTTACAATACCTAAAGTAGCAAAAATTCCACCCAGTAATCCCTTTTGATTGTATCCTATAAATGTTGCTGTATTTACTGCAATTATGCCCGGTGTAGATTGGGCTATTGCATAATAATCAAGGACATCTTGATCAGTTGCCCAGTTTCGCTTATTTACAATTTCTTCTTGGATAATAGGAAGCATTGCATAGCCTCCCCCAAATGTAAAACTTCCCATTTTAAAAAATATTAAAAATAATTCAAATAGTTCTTTCAAATCATCACCTCTATATTGTTAGATATCCAAAAAATTACACAAAAATTATTCTTTTATAGTATAATATTTAATTAGAAGTGTCAATTGTAAATGCAAAATAAAATTGGAGGGATAATAAACAATGATTAAAGCTTATTTAACATGGATCGCAACTCCTTATGAAGGAGAAGATATGGAAATTAGATATCGTATATATGAAGATGAAGAATTAATAATAAACAAATCAAATTTTGTAGACTATTGCAAGCCGGTGCTTTGTGGATTAGTTTCTATAGAAAAACTTCTAAATGTATTAAAAAACTATAAAGATCAAAATGTTATAATTGTAATTAATGATGGTGCTTTATATGAAATATTAAATGAAACATCTATGACAAAGAAAAGAGAAGTACAAAATAAGGGTGCTGAAATCAGGGGGGAAATAGATTTGTTTTCTAATTTAGAAATTCAGAATGTAAGCGGAAATCATATTGAGATGACAAAATGGAATGAAATATTAGCACCTTAATAGGATAAATGAATTATAATAAAATTTTTATAATGATGACTGATTTATTTCTAAAAAACTTTGAAACCATCTAACTCTTATTAATTTATGTGTATAAATTAATAAGAATAGAAATAAAGGGGGGATTTTGTGAATTTTTATAACAAGAAAACTAAAAAAAATATTAAAATAAATTTTCGCAAATTTGAAATTAAAGATACAGCGCAATACAATATTTGTATTTCTGATTTTTATGATGATGGGTATCCATATAAAGAATTTTTAGATGGAGAGTTTTTGGACAAACAATGCAAAAAAGGTAAGATGATTGTAGTATGTGGAGAAACTTCAGATGGTGAGATAGTAAGTACTTCAGGAATTAATTTTGATGGTTATTTTAAACAATCTGGTACTCTTATGCTAAGAGTAGTTAAGAAAGAATTTCAAAATATAGGAATTGGGAACAAGCATCAAGATTTTCTTTTGAAACAATTGGATAATGATAGTAAACTCCAATCTCTTTATGCAGATGTTATGTCACATAATATTACAAGTCAAAACAGTCTTGTGCGCGAGGATTTTGTTTATACTGGTATTCGGTTTATGCTTTATCACAATAAGGTAATGGTTCCTCAATATCCATTTACGCATGAATTCAAACTCAGTCAGGTAGTTATGTGTAAAAATGTAAATTATAACAATGTTGGTGATATCTACTGTCCAAGGATCCATAGCAAATTTGTGAAAGATATATATCAAGAATTGGGTGTAGATTGCGATATGAATTTAGATTCTAATAATGATGTAAAGAGTGATAGCAAAGTATCATTACATGTAGATGATATACACAATTATTTGCAAATATTAGTATTTGATATAGGTAATGATTTTGAGCGAGTTATTAAAGAACAAATTTCACACTATAATCATATAAAAGGACAAACTTATATTTGTTATTTGAATATGAAAGATCCTTCGAGCATCAAGGCATATGAAATTTTATTATCCTATGGATTTTTCTTCAGTGGTATAAAACCACTAAATGCAAATGGAGAATTCATGATACTATCAAAGATAATGGGACAAGCATTAAACGCTGATGATATCAAGATTCATGGAAATGGTAGACATTTAATAGAATATATAATAAAAAATAGAAAGTGAGGGAAGTTATATGAAAAAAATTAAAACTAAAGTTTTAAGGATTATCTTAGCTACAGCTCTTTCCGCCACGATTATTATCAGCTTAGCTTCAATTATTGTTATTTTTAATTTGAAAGATAAGACCTTTGATAGTTTGGAAATCCTGTATAATGAATCTACGGGAGATAGTACAGAAGCTCTACGAAATCAAAAGAAAAAGGAACTATTTTCTCTAGCAGAAAACAAGGGAGCAATCGCTGATTCTAGTTTAAATCTTATTTTAAATCAAACAAGACTTGTTGCAATGGCTATTGAAGATATTTTATTAAATAAAGATATGTATCTACCAAAAGATATTGACTACAACACATTACCAACAGAATCACTTGATTTTTCTTCCAATAATTCAAGTGATTTATTAAATAAATTTTCTATACATATTAGAGCTCCAAGGGCACTTATGAAGCCTGAATCTATTGTTGAAGATAATGGAGTTGTAATCAAGGCAGAACTAGACAAAGATTTATTTACTAATGACCAAATTACTGAATTTTATTTGTCACCTTATCTCGAAGGTGCTCTTGGTGGAATTCGAAATTTTGATAATGGAGACGGAAGCTATTCAGGTATTGGGGCCACCTATTTTTGTTTTGATTCTTCAGGAATAGATGTACTTGCTGATACGCTTACAGCTCCAATGGTAGAATATGATGCAAGAGAACAGACATGGTATAAAGAAGCTAAAAAACTAAAGAAGGGCGAGGTATATTGGACTAAGCCAATACAAGATGGTTCAGGACGTGGTGTAGCCCTTATTTGTTCTATGCCTGTATATGTTGGAGATCAATTTATTGGTGTTGCAGGTAGTGGTGGACTAATTGACAATATACGTGAACTTGTACAAAGCACTACAATTGGAGAGAGTGGATATGCACTTTTATTAGATGTAGCAAATGATGAAGATATAAGTTTAATAACAAATGCCAATAAAGATATTAATAGTGAGATAGAAATTTATAAAAATAATTTACAAGATACGCCTAATAAAGAACTCTCTAATACATTAATCAAAGCTGGATTAGGAATATCTGACATTGATGAGATTACATTAGATGGAGAACGAGTATTCATTGCATATCACCCATTAAAGCAAGTTGACTGGGTAATGGCGACTGTAATTGGCATAAATGATAAGGTTATTGTGGAACCAATTAATTCATTAAAATCTGATATTGATGAAATAAGACAGCAAACGATAAGTGATTTTGATATTAAAATAATACTTTTACTTGTTACCTTAGCTGTATTTATTATAGTGATAGCTATTGCAATTATTGGACTTTCATATAAATTTTCAGACACATTGACAAAGCCTATTTTACAGCTAAATGAGAGTATGGGTGAAATTGCTACTGGGAATCTCGATTTGAAAATCGATATAGATACAGGCGATGAAATTGAAGATCTGGCCAATTCTGCAAATAGAATGACACAACAACTTAAAGAATATATCGAAAATATTAAGAGTATTACTGCGGAAAAAGAGCGTATTGGTGCGGAACTTGATGTCGCTAAGAAAATTCAAGCTTCTATGCTACCTTGCATATTTCCACCTTTCCCAGAGAGAGATGAATTCGATATTTATGCTAGTATGCTTCCAGCAAAGGAAGTTGGTGGAGATTTTTATGATTTTTTCCTTATTGATGAAACTCATTTAGCAGTTGTAGTAGCGGATGTTTCAGGAAAAGGTGTTGCAGCAGCTTTGTTTATGGTAATTGCGAAGACGCTCATAAAAAACAACTTACAATCTGGTAAAACACCAAAAGAAGTTTTTGACACTGTAAACAATCAACTTTGTGAAAATAACGAAGCAGAAATGTTTGTAACAGCTTTTATGGGGATACTTGATATTGATACAGGTAAGTTCACATATGTAAATGCTGGTCATAATTTGCCACTAATTAAGAGGGCTGAAGGTGATTATGAATGGTTGATTACAAAGCCAGGTTTTGTGCTTGCAGGTATGGAAAATATTAGATATAAGCAGGATGAAATTATTTTAAATCAAGGGGACATTCTATATATGTATACAGATGGTGTTACAGAAGCTACAAATGCTGAAAATGAACTATTCTCTGATCCAAAACTTAAGGATGTATTAAATAATAATAAAGATGTTAATATTGAAGGATTGCTTCATGTGGTAAAAGAAGAAATTGATTTATTTGTAAAAGATGCACCTCAGTTTGATGATATTACAATGCTTGGACTAAAAATAAATTAGGGGGTTTTTATATGAAGGAATTAAGAACTGATGCTAAGATTGAAAACTTAGATGAAGTATTGGATTTTGTGAACGAAGTCTTAGAAGAGAGTGGCTGTAGTATGAAAATGATTACTCAAGTCAATATAGTGGTTGAAGAAATATTTGTAAATATTGCACACTATGCTTACAATCCTGAGGTTGGAGGCGTTGTAATTAGAGTTGCTTTATTGAGAGAGGATTTAATAATTGACTTCGAGGACAATGGAAAGCCCTATAATCCACTTCTTCAAGAAGACCCAGATATAACAAAAAATGCTGAGGAAAGAGATATTGGAGGTCTAGGTATTTTTATGATAAAGAAGATGATGGATAGTGTGGAATACAAGAACAGAGACAATAAAAATATTTTAACTATAAAGAAGGTATTAAATTGAAAAAAACATTTAGAGGAGTTATTAAAGATGTCAACTAAGTCGAAAAATACATTTTTAGAAGGAGCCATTCTACCAGCTCTTATGAAATTTGCAATACCTATTTTACTTGCCTTATTTTTACAAGCAATGTATGGTGCTGTTGATTTATGGGTAGTGGGTAAGTTTTGTGGTTCTGCTGATGTATCGGCAGTTTCAACAGGAAGTCAGACGATGCTTATTATAACAGGAATTATAACAGGATTGTCAATGGGTACGACGATTTTGTTAGCTCAAAAAATCGGGGAAAGGGATGATAAGAGTGCTGCTGATATAATTGGTTCGAGCGTTTGGATATTTGGTGTATTAAGTATTGTTTTATCTATTATAATGCTAATATCAGCCCCAACTATTGCTGTTATTATGCATGCTCCAGAAGAAGCATTAGAAAAGACAATACGCTATATAACTATTTGTTCTGTTGGTACAATTTTCATAGCTGCATACAATGTTATAAGTAGTATTTTCAGAGGCATAGGCAATTCAAGATTGCCATTGATATTTGTAGGGATAGCTTGTATTGTAAATATTATAGGTGATATTTTTTTTGTATCTGTGCTTGGAATGGATGTAGCGGGAACTGCAATATCAACTATTATCGCACAAACTATCAGTGTTATATTTTCTTTGTTTGTAATAATAAAGAATGGTTTTCCATTTTCCTTTACAAAAGAAAATCTATCTATAAATCCCCAAATTATCAAAAAAATCATAAGACTAGGAGGACCTGTAGCTTTGCAGGATATGTTTAATGAAATGTCGTTTTTAATATTAATTGCAATAGTAAACAGCTTAGGGCTTACCGCATCAGCAGGGGTAGGTATAGCAGAACGACTTGTTATGTTTATGCTTTTAGTGCCTATTGCTTATATGTCTTCTATTTCTGCATTTGTTGCACAAAATGTAGGGGCAAAGCAGCTTGAGAGAGCTAAGAAGTCAATGTGGGTAGGTATGTCAACGGCAGCCATGTTTGGTTTTATAATGTTTTATCTTTCATTTTTTCACGGTTATGCTTTGTCTTCTATTTTTAGTGATGATGTTGCCGTAATAACAGCTTCAGCTAGTTTTCTAAAAGCTACATCGATTGAATGTTTTATATTATCTATAGCATTTTGCTTTACAGGGTATTTTAATGGAATTGGTAAAACGAGTTTTGTAATGACGCAAGGTATGTTAGCTGTCTTTGCAGTGAGAATACCATATGCATATTATGCAAGCAAGGCAATCAATCCGTCCTTATTCAACATTGGACTATCTGCAACAGCCGCTGCAAGTTTTACTTTAATAGCTTGCATATTCTACTATACTATATTGAATGCAAGAGAAAAGTCATTGGAGAGTCAGTGTTATTGATAAAGTGTTTGTGTTATAATTAATCCTAAGGGTGTGAAAACATGATTAGAGAGATTTTGCCAAGTGAATATCATTTGGTTTATAAATTTGCTGAAAAAGATATCGCGAGAAATTATTTTATATTGCTAGGTTTGAAGAGCAGTAGGGCAGTATATGATAAAATTTATGGTGAGTATGCGGAAAATAAACTTCAGGCAATATTGCTTAGAAGAAATAGTGGTACACTGCAATTCTTTCCAACAGGTAAATTTGATTTAGATGGGTTTGTCAAATTAATTTCTACACTAAAATATGATGCAATGATAGGTCCAAAGTCATACTGTGAGAAGTTTTTAGATAATGGAATACTTAGCTATGAAAAAGGTGGAGCATATATTTCTAAATTAAATAAAAAATATCTATTGAAATCGTTTCAAATTAAACATAAAATAAGGGATATCCAAGTAGAGGATTTGGATAAAATAGTAGAATTGTATAAAGAAGCTTTTCAAAGTTTTAGTTCCAAAGCAGTAATGGAATTAAAACTAAATACTAAACGAGGACGTGGGGTTTGTATAGAAGAAAATGGAGAAATTATATCTGTTAGTCAAACAGATTTTGAAACCAATGATTCAGCAGTTATTGTAGGAGTAGCAACTAAAAAAAATTACAGATGTAAGGGTTTAGCTACAGAATGTTTGCAAATGCTGCTTAAAAACTTGCTCGAAGAAGGAAAGGACTTATATCTTCAATATGATAATTTAGATGCAGGAAAGATATATGAAAAGTTGGGATTTGAAGTTATTGACCGTGTTATTCACCTAGAAAAGATATAAAAAATTATAGGATAGAAATAATTAAATGATGGAAAGGAGAATTATTATAAAAGCGAGTGTAAAAGTATTATTAATAACAATATTAATATCTACGATGTTTCTAGTTGCCTGCATAGAAAAACCTGAGGCATCAAATACTTTAAATCTAATAGTAAATGGGAAAGATATAACTGATATAGCTATGCCAATAGTAGAAAGCAATCGAACATTAGTCCCTATACGCTTTGTTTCAGAAGAATTAGGGGCAAAAGTCACTTGGGACAATAAAGATAAGACAGCTTTAATAGAAAAAGAAGGAAGTTCAATAGTGTTAAAGATAAATAGTAGATTAATTAATTATAATGATGGAGAAAATTATCAATTGACTGATGTAGAACCAAAACTATTAAATAAAGATGAAGAAGGCAATCTAAGGACATACGTTCCATTAAGGCTTGTCAGTAATGCGCTAAATATAGGTGTGGAGTGGAATTCAGATGACAATAGTATATATATAGATTCAAAAAAATCAGAGGAAAAAGATTCAATATCAAAAATTCAAATAATAAGTCAAGATAAGGGTGCAAAGATTATTGGAGAAACTATTTTTCAAATAAATATATTAAAGGAATATGAAGATGCTAGTGAAGTAAGATTTCTTTTGATTGATAAAGGTGAAACAAGTGGATTTATAGTAGCCAAGGGAATAGATATAAGAGGTAAATATTCATATACTCCAAAGATAGAAGATAATGGGAAGAAAATACTTGTGGCTGCAATATATGATGAAAATAAAAGGTATATAGATGGCGATGCAATACCTATAGAAATAAAAGTGGAGCCAGTAGTAGAGCTTTTAGGCTTGAAAGAAAACGAAAAGATAAGTACTAATGCAGAGCTTTCTATAAAGACGAATTTTTTGCCTTTATATGTAAGATATGATATACAAAATGTTGCTTCATCAAATATAAGTGCTGACACGCTTACTGATGTTAATGATCCACTGTCTACATTTACTTGGAATCCTATGATGAAAGATAATGGATTTTATCGTATAAGGGCTGTTGCCTATGATGCAACGGCAAATCCACATTACAGTGATTTTATACTAGTAGAAGTAGATAAGGAAAGGACACTTACACTAGGTGGAGTAAAGGAAAACATGACAATAGATAAGAGTGTAAAACTTGTAGCAAATAGAAATTTTGATGTAAGTGAAACAGAGTATTTAAGTAGAGATGTAAAGACAGGAATAGTGACTACCATAGCAAAGATTCCATATGGAGAGTATAGATGGAATCCAGCACCAAGTGATTCTGGGGTAAAAGATTTATTTGTAAGGGTAGTTGATAGGGGTAATTCCTATGAAAGTAGTCCTGTTAGAGTAGTGGTAGATGGAAATCCCAAGATGTTTTTATCAGGAATAGGGCCGGGGCAAGTTATAAATAAAGATACTGAAGTAAATTCAAATAGCAATGTAAAAGTAAATAATATAAAATATATAATTACGGATGTCGATACAAATAAAAAACAAGAAATAACTCCAATTGGAGAATCCAGTAAAGCAGTATATACTCTATCAAAAACTGATAATGGCAATATGACAATAGAAGTTCAAGGTGAATATAAGGGTAGTACAATAGCTAGTGAAAAGATAGATTTCAAGGTTTATCATGGGGAATTTTTTGGACCTGAGCCAATAGTTGAAAAAGATAAATTCATTGCTTTAGCATCCAAATTAGCATCCGACACCTATGAAACTATTGGTATGTCTGCGGCGCTTCAAACAGCACAAGCTATACTTGAATCAGGGTTTGGACAAAGTGTTCCTGTAGATAAATACACAGGTCTACTATCAAATAATTTATTTGGAATAAAGGGAAAAGGCAGTATAGGTTCAGTTACTTCAAATACCTGGGAAGTATATAATGGAGAGACCTATAGGGTAGATGCAGATTTTAGAGCCTACAATAATTTGGATGAAAGTTGGAAAGACCATAAAGCTTTGCTTTTAAATCTTGAGAGATACGAGCCATTTACAGAAGTTATGTTTGACTATACAAAAGGTGCATGGGCCCTTAAAAGGGCAGGATATGCAACTGATCCAAATTATCCAATCAAGTTAATAAACATAATAAACCAATATAATCTAGATGAATTAGATAAGATCGAAATATAAAATAATAAAAAGAAAGCAAGATTAAAAAAGCACTTAATCCCAATGAATAAATTTATTCATTGGGATTAAGTGCTTTAAAAGCTACTTTTCATTAATTTGTACAAAGTCACGAGTTTCTAAATACCATCTTAGCTCAGCCTTTGTTTCTCCCTCTTCCTCATCTGGGAATCTAAAGCAAGCTGCAGTTCCTTTTTTAAAGCGCAGAAAGGTTCCTGAAATTTCCTGGCTCCATAATGAAAGGTAAGGTTGTTGACCAACTATGATAGCAGCATCACCAGGTTCAATGTCTTCAATAAGATCTCTAAGTAGAAGAACACTACCCCCTGTTTCGAGAAAATCTAGGTATTTTGGTTCTTCGAGATTTAGTTCTTGTGATAACATTTCAGCTGTTTCTTGTGCCCTTACTTTTGGGCTAGAATAGATTTTTACTTTATTATGTGTATCTAACATTTTATCGAAGCCTTGTACACTTTTCTTTAATAGATTTTTACCTCTAATTGAAAGTGATCTTAAATCATCAGCTTCAACTTTTTCTTTATCTTCTGCCATCCCATGTCTATAAAGTATAAGATATTTGCTCATATACGATTCTCCTTTTTAAATAAAATTTGTATTAAAGTTTGTATTAAGGATATTACCCATTTTCATATAAAAAAACCAGAACAATTAAGAATTGAATGATTTAATCAAGCAATATCCTAAAATATGATAATTTATTTGATTCATACTTTAAATATAACCTAATAACCTTAGTATTTCAATACAAAAGTCATATAAAATAAAATTATTTTATGTGACCTTTGTAAAAGTTCTTATAGACAAGTAGTATTTAAAAAGTATTTATTTTTCATGCACATAATATACTTAACCTGAATAAATTAAATAATATAAATTTTTTTTAGGAGGTCTTTGTATGTCGAAAATTCGTAAAATGTTTACGGGAGGGAATACATCAAGAGGTTTTTTCTCTTTGCATGATAATATAATAAGTAAAGATAGAAATGCACTATATATTCTAAAGGGAATGCCAGGTGGAGGCAAATCCTCTATGATGAAGGATATAGGGAATAAGCTATCAGATAAAGGTATTGATTTAGAATATCATCACTGCCCATCGGATCCAACATCGATAGATGCACTTGTAATACCTGATTTAGGGATGGCTATGGTAGATGGAACTCCTCCCCATATTATGGATCCAGTATATCCAGGGCTGGGGGATAAAATAATTGATCTGGCTAAGTTAATAGACAAAGAAAAATTAAAATCTCAAAAAGAAGACATTATAAAAGCAAAGGAAAGCAATAAAAATGCATATAGAAAGGCATTTAATTATTTTGGTGCTGCGGGGAATATATATAAAGAAATTAAATTTGCTAATAGTTTATTAGTGGATATTGAAGGTGTAAACAGAGAAATATTAAATTTAGCTAAGGATGTATTTTCAAAAAAATCTATAGAGATTAAAACAAATGGATTTAGACAAAGACATCTATTTTCTACGGCAAATACACCAGAAGGATTTGTTGATTATACTGATACTATACTTAGAGGAGTAGAAGATGTTTATTATATTTCTGTAGAGATAGGAGTAGGTATTTCTAGATTAATGAAATTTATAGTTGAGAAGGCGTGTATTATGAATTATAGTGTAGAAATATATCATGATTCAACGATTCCAGATGAGATAGAATCTATATACATTAAAGAACTAGACACAATTATTACTTCAAATGATTTTGGAGCTAAATATAAAGACAAGGTCATAGATCTTAAGCGATATATAGACTTAGCAAAGATAGAAGATGATGATTATCGGATATATGATATACTCATTAGAAAGGGCATAGATAGCCTTGGCAGTGCCAAGAAAAACCACTTTATACTTGAAAGGTCTTATAAAGCTAGTATAGATTACACGGGAGTAGATGATATCAAGCATATGTTGATAGGTGAAATTGAGAAGAAAATTAAAGCTTAAGATTTCTTAGGCTTTAATTTTCTTATTTCTTTTTCAAGTTCTTTTTTCTGTGCATATAGTAGCTTTACTTTAGAAGCTACATCTGTATCTTTTGAAGATAATAGAAGTGCCATTTCATTTATATCCTTATTCTTCCAGTTGTAATCTTTTAAAGCCCTATCGCCACATACAAATTCAACCCTAATATTTCCTTTGTATTTTTTCCATTTCCTTATCTTTATCATTCCAATTTCACCAGTATTTCCTAGATGAGTTCCTGCACATGGCGAAAAATCTATATCGTCTATCTCTACTATTCTTATATTGGAGTTAACGGAAGGTTTTTTTCTCATAGGAATACTATCTATTTCATTTAATCCTATATAGTATGCTTTAATTGCAAAATTAGAAGTAATTATTTTATTTACATAGGTCTCTATTTTTTCTACCTGATCCCAATTTATATCTGGAAGTTTTATATCTATATAGACATATTCATCTCCAATATGGAATCCAACAGTATCACCATTATACAGCTTGTAAAACCCTGCTGAAAGGAGATGTTGGCCTGTATGCTGTTGCATATTATCTACACGAGTGCTCCAATCTATATTTAATGTGACCTTATCGCTATTTATATTTTCATCTATTACATGTATTATTGCAGAGTCTTCTTCGTATACATCTTGCACTTCTATTCCATTTATAGTTCCTGTATCTCTGGGTTGTCCACCTGATAGATGAGGATAGAATATTGTTTTATCTAATTTTAAATAATAGAGATCATCTTTATATTTTTTATCAACTACTCGTGCATTTAATTGTTTTAAATAAGGATTTTCAAGATAAAGTCTATAGTTCATCATTTTCATCTCCTTCGTTAGTATAAATATATAATAACACAAATAATTCAAATATAGAAGAATCTAATATTAGGAAGCCAAGCTACTTAATCTAAATATAATATGGTATAATAAAGAAAAATGAATTTGGAGTCTATTATGAAAAGACCTTTCTTAGGAGTTGGAATTTCATTTGTAGTTGGCATTATCATATCTTATTATATTAAGATAGATATGATTATTTCTTTTGCTATATTTATTGTATCAGTTTTGGCATATATATTTTATTGCTACAAAGGTAAAAATAATTCATCTTTATTTTTGTTTTTATTTATATTATTAGGTGTAACTATTACTTCATATAGATTAAATAATAGCTTATTAATAGAAAATGTAGAGACGACTTTAGAGGTAGAGGCAGTAATTGATAAAGTTATATATAGTGATGAAAATGAAGGTAAATACATATTAAAGGTAAATAATATAGAATTAAATAAAAATAAAAAATATATAAATGAAAAAACCATACTTAAGGTGTATGGGGAAAATGATTTAGAGCTTGGTGACAAACTGAAGTTTAGAGGTGTTTTTTGTATACCAATGGAAAACACAAATCCAAAGTTATATAATTATAGAAAAAACTTAATATCAAAGGATATATATACAAATATAAGCATAAAATCAAACGCAATATATAATCTAGACAAAGCACATAAAAAGTTTAAATATAAGATTAGAGCTTCTTTTAGAGACAATGTAGAGAGTATCTTTGACAGGTATTTAGATAAAGATAATAGTGACTTAATAAAAGGTATAGTGCTGGGAGATGCTACATACTTAGATGAAGAATATTTAAAAGCCTATAGGGATATAGGGCTTGGTCACATACTTGCAGTATCAGGACTTCATATTGGGATTATAGCTGGGGCTATGGTTTTTTTCCTATCACGAATAGGTATAAATCGAAAATGGAATGTATTTTTGACTATAAGTATGATCTGGATATATGGATATTTAATAGGGTTTCCAGCATCTATTCTTCGGGCAAATATTATGTTTAGTATGCTTTTTATAGCTGGAGTTATTGCTGAACCATATGACTCCATCAATGCATTATTTTTATCGTTCTGGATACTATTGGTATTTAATCCACTTAGTATTTTTAGTGTAGGATTTCAATTATCGTATGCTGCTACTTTTTCTATACTATACTTTTCTCCAAGACTTAAGAATCTATTTTATCCATATGAAAACAAATTTATATATACTATTTCGGGGCTATTGGGGCTATATATAGGTATACTTCCCATTCAATTATATTATTTTAATAGCTTTCCGCTCATGAGTATAATTTCAAATATGATAGTTTCACCAATTATATTTTTCGTATTGATATTGGCTGAAATCTTACTCTTGATGGATTTTATATTTTCTCCTTTAGGCTTTATAATTGGATATGTGATGAATATTAGTTTGAACATTCAAGATTTCTTAGTAAATAGCATATATAAAAGTAACTTTTTAAATTTCAAGTTCTATAGCCCGAATATATTTGAAATTATCTTATATTATATTTTGTTATTTATTGTATTTAAAGCATTTGATCTTTCACGTTTCAAAAAAAATATAAGCATTACTATTTATTCTTATCTTATACTTGTGGTTATTTGCA
The DNA here is from genome assembly GCA_964428475.1 of uncultured Tissierellaceae bacterium. Classification (GTDB taxonomy): domain Bacteria; phylum Bacillota; class Clostridia; order Tissierellales; family Tissierellaceae; genus JARICQ01. Next base: position 37,325 of record CAYRYO010000007.1, on the reverse strand, counting down.
CTTTTGCAACTCAAATAACAGATCAAGCACTTGAAATAGATTTTATAGATGTGGGACAAGGAGATTCAGCTCTGATAAAGACTAGAAGTGGTAATTATTTGGTAGATACTGGTGGAAATACATTTGGTGATTTTGACATAGGTAAAAATATCACTCTACCTTATTTAGAAAAGCATGGGATAAGCAAACTGAAGGGAATATTTATAACTCATTTTCACTTGGATCACTGTAAGTGTGTTCCTCTTCTAATGGAAAACATAGATATAGAAAATATTTTCATATCATATAGGGATACTGAGAGTGAGGTATATAATTATATAATGAGTGATGATATTCCTGTGATATTATTGCAAGCTGGAGATAGTTTTAAATTAGATAAAAACATTTTCTTAAATGTGATAAGTCCTAATAGCATTGATAGGGATATGGGTTATGATGCAAATAATCTTTCCCTTGTATTTAATTTAACTTATTTTGATAAAAATATACTTTTTACAGGGGATCTTGAAAAAGAAATGGAAAATTTTATAAGGGACAAAATTAATAAAGTAGATATATTAAAAGTAGCACATCATGGAAGCGATACATCGTCTACAAATGAATTTTTAACCAAGGCCAATCCAGATGTAGCTATCATTTCTGTAGGCAAAAATAATTTATATGGACATCCAAGTGGAGAGGTAATAGAAAGATTTAGTAATTTAAATACAGATGTCTATAGAACTGATATTGTTGGAATGACAAGAGTAAGACTTAATAGAGAGGAACTAGATGTAATTCCATTTATATGTGATAGAGATACTTCAAATGATTATTTGTTGGAACTAGCATTTAGTTTAATCTACTATTTATTAGCCTATATATTTATTAAAACTTATATAGTATTAGAAGAGGAGTTGATTGGATTTGAAATACAGTGAATTTATAAACAAAATAAAAGAAGATGATATAAGGAGTTCATATTTATTTACAGGTGAAGAAGAGTATTTAATGAGGCAGTCTCTGGATACAATAAAGGGAAAATACATAAATCCTTCATTTGAAACTTTGAATTATATAAATATAGATGAAAGAGATTCTGATTTCGATGATATAGTAAATGCATGTGAGACATTACCCTTTATGAGTGAGAAAAAGATAGTAATAGTAAATGATCTTGAAGAAATGATTGAAAATGATGATAATGATTTAAGTAAAAAACTTAGTAAATATATAGAAAAGTTAGCTAATAATGTTTTATTAATATTTATTGATAAAAAAAATAGTCTAAAAAAAACTACTAGCATATATAAAAAGTCAAAGAAGCTAGATAGAGTTGTTGAATTTGAGAGTTTAAAAGGAAGAGATATAAATCAGTGGGTAGAAGATATTGCTAAAAAGAAAGATAAAATTATATCAACTAGTAATATAAATTATTTTTTAAACAAATCATCTTATTCTAAGTATGGGAGCAATAAGAACTTATATGATATAGAAAATGAGTTTTTAAAAGTAATTTCATATAGTGCAAATGATGAGATTACTAGAGAAAACATAGATATGGTACTTGTAAAAACAATAGACAATAATGTATTTGATTTACTTAAAAGCATATCAGGCAAGGATAGTGATCAGGCACTTAAGATATTTAATGAGATTCATAGTGCAAAGGAACCTATACAAAAGGTAATATATATGGTTATTAGACATTTGAGGCTTTTACTTATGTATAAATTATATAGGGAAAAGGGATATAGTGAAAGTGAAACTAGGGGAAAAATGAAGATAAGTCCTTACGAATTTAAGAATATATCTAATCAATCGCATGGATTTACACAAGAAAGGTTAAAGCTAGCTTTAGATGATATACTGGATTTGGATATAAAACAAAAGACCAGCTCTTTAGACGATAAGCTAGCCTTAGAAATACTAATAGTGAAATTATGCAAATAAATGTAAAAACTTCGGCGACCCGAAGTTTTAACTACATTGCATTGTTTAGTTTTTTTGTTAAACGACTGATCTTTCTAGAAGCATTATTCGAGTGAAGAATGTTTTTGTGGGCAGCTCTTTTCAATTTCTTGTCTAGAGTATTAAGTATAACTTTTGCTTCATCTAAATTTCCAGCTTCAATAGCATTGTCAAACTTTTTCATATATGTTTTAATTTCTGTTTTTTTGCTTTTATTCATTTCTGTTTTCTTTGCAGTAATACCGATTCTCTTTTTAGCAGATTTAATATTTGCCAATGATTTCACCTCCTCTAATCTAACAAAAATAATTTTATCATGAAGAACTCAAAATTGCAAGGATAATTACAATGATAATGGATAAAAATACATAGGAAATAAAATATATTTAGATAGGAGAATAAAATTGTACGAAATACGAACAGATTTAGCAGTTGAAAGCAGAGAGATATATAGGCAAACAAACAATCAACATTCTAGTGGGATAGAAGTAGAAAAGGAAGAAAAAGATGAATACAGTGTTACAAGAATAAAGATTTTAGATAAAGAAGGAAGTATAAATTTAAATAAGCCAATAGGATCTTATATAACTATTGATGTTCCAGGTCTTAATAAAGCTGATGAAGATTTAAAAGACGATATATCTAAAGCCTTAGCAAAAGAAATAAAAGCGTTGATAGAGATGAAAGATAATAGTAAGATATTGATAGTAGGTCTTGGAAACTGGAATATAACTCCGGATGCATTAGGACCAAAGGTAGTGGATAGAGTGCTTGTAACTAGACAATACTTTGTAAACTATAAAAAGGATACTGATGAAACGGTAACAAATGTTGCTGCAATGTCTCCTGGAGTGATGGGAATAACTGGAATAGAGACATTAGAGATAGTAAAAGGTGTGGTGGATAGTATAAAACCTGATTTAGTAGTAGCAGTTGATGCACTTGCATCAAGGAAGATGGATAGAGTATCTAGAACTATTCAGATATCTGACACAGGCATAAACCCTGGAGCTGGTGTCGGAAACAACAGGGTTTCGATAAATGAGGGTACACTTGGAGTAAAGGTATTATCTATAGGAATACCCACAGTGGTAGACGCTGCTACCATAGTAAATGATAGTTTGGATATGATATTAGATTCTCTCAAAGACGAGGCAGATAAAGGTGGAGATTTTTATAGAATGCTTAAGGATATATCATCTGAAGAAAAATATTCTCTCATACAGGACAGCTTAAATCCATATGATCAAAATCTAATAGTATCGACTACAGATATAGATTCACTAATAGATGATATGTCAATAATAGTGGCAAATGGATTAAATATGGCTCTTCATCCTGGGATAGATTTAAAAGATGTAAATAGATATTTAAGATAAGTACTTATCATATTTTACATGTAATCAGAATATATTTATATATTGAAAAGTATATTCTGAGGAGTGTAAATATGAGGAGAACTAAAAAAACAGATTATTTAATATTAGCACTTTTATGTTTAATTTTGTTAAATATAGGCTCGATGATTATAAGAACTAGATCAGATATAGAATTACCTAATATGGTAAATTCTGCACAGATGGAAATAACCACTACATTTTTTCAATATATGAAAGAAAAATGGGATGGAGTAGCTCCTTTAAAGAAGACCCTTGATGCATTTAAAAAGCAGGAGAATATTATAAATGAAAATTATCCAGAAGTATTAGAACCAGATAAAGAATCAGAGGAAAATATAAATCACCAAGATAAAAATGTAGAAGACATAATAATAGAAAAACTAGATGAATATGAAAGTTTAATTATAATAAGGGATTCTCAAGGATTTCATGGTGTGGGAAATATACCGGAACCTATAGGAATAGAAAAATTCAAGATTGAAAGAGATAAACCTTATATATTTATGTATCACACGCATGCTACGGAGGCTTATGCTGAGAATAAAATTGACAATTATAGAAGCTCTAAAAAGGAAGAAAATGTCTTGGGGATTGGAGAAGTAATTGGCAAGGTACTAGAGGCTAAAGGGCATAGGGTAGACCACAATATGACATATCATGATTTGCCTTCATATAATAAAAGTTATTCTAGAAGTTTAAATACGATACAAGGTAAAAAGGCAGAATCTGAAAACTTAAAGGTGTTTTTTGATGTTCATCGAGATGCTGTAGCTGATGAGTCAAATAATATAGCGAATTTAAAGAAAAAATCTGAAGTTGAAATTAATGGTAAAAGGTATGCTAAGTTTTCTCTTGTAGTGGGTCCAGATAGCGAAAACAAAGAATACACACTCGCATTTGCAAAATATATAAAAGCAGTTAGTGATACAATATATCCAGGCTTATGTTCAGGAATCATAATAAAACCAAGAGGAAGATACAATCAGCATCTGTCAAATTATTCAACTTTGATTGAAATGGGTTATAATTTTCACGATAAAGAAATGGTGGTAGAGAGTGCAAAATTAGTAGCAGAAGTCCTTTCATATGCAATAGATGGTTTAATTCAACAATAATCTTTTAATATAAAGATAAAAGTGATATAATGTTTATTGATTATATTAATAGGGGGAATATGCGTGGAAAATAATGAAAATAATGAAAAAAAAGAAGTGAAAAATGAAACTATAGAATGGATAAAGAGTATAATTACTGCGGTAGTAATTGCTATTTTAATAAAGACATTTATATTCAATACTACATATGTACTTGGAAACTCAATGTTTCCGACATTACATGAAAAGGATAGATTGTTTGCAAATAAGGTTTCACTTTATTTTTCAGGACCAGCTAGAGGAGATATAGTAGTGTTAGAAGCTCCAGATGAAGTGAAAAAAGATTACATTAAAAGAGTAATAGGTATAGAAGGCGACATTGTGGAGATAAAAGATGGGCAAGTATATTTAAATGGTGAAGTGCTTGAAGAAGCATATTTAGATGATGATGCATATACTCACATATACGACGAGAGCTATTGGGAGATACCAAAAGACAGTCTTTTTGTACTTGGTGACAATAGAAACCCAGGAGCAAGCAAAGATAGCAGGGTTTTTGGATATGTTTCAGCTAGCACTATAAAGGGTGTTACGGGATTTAGATACTTTCCAATCAATGATAGATTTGGAAAAGTAGATTAAATTTTATAGAATAATTAAGATTAAATTTGCTAAAACTAATCTGGGTGATATATATATGGAAACTAGATTGGAAAGAAATAAGAGAAGAAAAAAAAATAATATTAAAAGGAAAATAAAATTTGTAATTGTTTTTTGTTTTTTCCTAATATTTTTATTTGCAGTTGAAATAGTAAATCAAAGAATAGTGGATTTAAATTGCTTTGAAAATACAAATATATTAAAAATAAATGTAGATTGTAAAACTCTAGAATGGTTTGGGAAAACATATAATGTAAATATTGATAAAGTGAAAGAATTATTAAAAGACCGATTTTCTGGTCTTTTTGTTTTACATAAAGACTTTTATTTGCTATAATTATCTAGAGTTATTTGATGTTCACAAGGAGGACGAGAATGGATAATATTAAACAAGAAAACATAAGAAATTTTTCTATTATAGCTCATATAGACCATGGAAAGTCAACGCTTGCAGATAGACTAATAGAGAAGACGGGTATGCTGACTTCTAGAGAAATGCAAAATCAAGTTCTAGATAGCATGGATCTTGAAAGAGAAAGAGGTATTACAATTAAATTAAAAGCGGTGAGACTTGTATATAAGGCTAAAGATGGCGAGGAATATATATTGAACCTAATAGATACTCCTGGCCATGTAGACTTTACATATGAAGTTTCTAGGTCGCTAGCTGCTTGTGAGGGTGCAGTGCTAGTGGTAGACGCTACACAGGGCATAGAGGCCCAGACTCTTGCCAATGTATATTTGGCACTAGATCAAGATCTTGAGATACTTCCTGTAATCAATAAAATAGATCTTCAGAGTGCTAGAGTTGATGAGGTGAAAACTGAAATAGAAGATGTAATAGGAATAGACTGTTCTGAGGCACCGCTTATATCAGCAAAGGATGGATTAAATATAGTGGATGTACTTGAAAGCATAGTGAAAAATGTACCAGCCCCAGTTGGAGACAAAAATGCTCCTATTAAAGCACTTATATTTGATTCTTTTTATGATTCATATAAAGGGGTTATATGTTATATAAGGGTGTTTGAAGGAACTATTAAGTCGGGTACTCAAATTAAAATGATGTCAAATGGAAAGATATATGAAGTTGTAGAGGTTGGAGTAGACACAGCAAGACATATAGTAAAAGACAGTTTGCAACCAGGAGATGTAGGATTTTTAACTGCTAGTATCAAAGAGGTAAAAGATGCAAGGGTTGGGGATACCATCACTGGGAGTAAAAACCCAACTGAAGTCGCACTAGCAGGATACAAAAAAGTGGTTCCTATGGTATTTTGCGGAATATACCCAGCTGAAGGTGAAGATTTTAATACAGTAAGAGAAGCACTAGAAAAACTCCAAGTAAACGATGCAGCCCTAGACTTTGAACCTGAGACTTCTGTTGCACTTGGATTTGGATTTAGATGTGGATTCCTTGGACTTCTCCATATGGAAATTATACAGGAGAGGATTGAGAGGGAATTTGATCTTAATATAGTAGCTACAGCACCATCGGTTATATATAAAATAACCAAGAAAAATGGAGATGTAGTAGAAATACAAAATCCTTCAAACCTACCAGATGAAACAGAAATAGATTTCATGGAGGAACCTATAGTAAGGGCAAACATAATGAGTCCTACTGAATATGTTGGAGCTATAATGGAGCTTTGTCAAAATAAAAGAGGGAACTTTATTAATATGGAATACTTAGAAGAAACTAGAGTAATACTTCATTACGATATTCCATTAAATGAAGTTATATATGACTTCTTTGATGCTCTTAAATCAAAAACTAGGGGTTACGCAAGTTTTGACTATGACCTTAAGGGATATGAGAAGTCTGAACTTGTAAAACTTGATATACTGATCAATGGCGAGTTAGTAGATGCATTTTCCCTAATAGTTCATGAAGAAAAAGCATATGAAAGAGCACGAGTAATAGCAGAAAAACTCTCAGGTGTAATACCTAGACATCAATTTGCAGTGCCTATTCAAGCGAGTATAGGCAACAAGATAATAGCTAGAGAAACTATCCGGGCACTTAGAAAAGATGTACTTTCTAAATGTTATGGTGGAGATATATCTAGAAAGAAAAAACTTCTTGAAAAACAAAAAGAAGGTAAAAAGAGAATGAGACAAATAGGAAGTGTCGATGTACCTCAAGAGGCATTTTTAACAGTATTGAAATACGACGAAAAATAAAACTAGACTGTGACTGTAAATTGTTACAGTCTTTTATTGTGGAGGAGATAAGGTGAAAAATTTATCTTTATATATTCATATACCATTTTGCATTAGCAAATGTTCGTATTGTGATTTTTTATCCTTTACAGATAAGGATGAGAAAGTAGAAGAATATATAAATGCTTTGCTTATTGAGCTTGAACTTTACAAAGAAAAATTCACAAACTATCAGATTAAAACCATATTTATAGGTGGAGGGACTCCATCTAGTATAGATGAAAAATATATAGAAAAATTACTCCAATATATAATGGAAAATTATAATGTAGAAAACCTAGAAGAAGTTTCTTTGGAAGCAAATCCAGGAACATTAAGCAGAAGAAAAATAAAAACTTATATAGACTCGGGTATAAATAGAATAAGCTTGGGAGCACAGAGCTTAAACGATGATATGCTAAAGGCAATAGGACGTATTCATAGTAGCAAAGATGTTTATGATAGTTTTAAAATTATAAAAGAAATGGGGATAAACAATATAAATATAGATTTAATGTTTGGACTTCCAAATCAAAAATTGGATGATGTCTTGGATAGTTTAAATAAAGTGATAGGACTAGGGGTCAAACATATTTCTTATTATGGGCTTATTTTGGAAGAAAATACAAAACTTTATAATCTATATAAAAATGGAAAAACAACTTTTCCAAAAGAAGAAGAGGAAAGAAAAATGTATCATAATATAATTAGAATTTTAAAAAATAATGGGTATAATCACTATGAAATATCAAACTTTTCATTACCTAGATATGAATGTAGACACAATTTAGTTTATTGGGATGTAAATCCTTACTTGGGAATTGGTTTGAATAGTCACTCCAATATGGGAGGCAAAAGGTTTTCAAATACTAGCAATATTGAAGATTATATCAATAAACTAAACAAAGAAATATTACCTGTAACTTATATGGAAAAAATATATATAGATGTAGAAATAGAAGAGTTTTGTATACTTGGCTTAAGAAAGATAGTAGGAATAGATAAAATTGAATTTAAAAGAAGATTTAATATGGATATAGAAGACATCTATAAAAAACAAATAGAAAAGCATATAAAAAGTGGATTAATAACAAATACTAAGGATAGTATAAAGCTTACGAGCAAGGGATTAGACTTATCTAATCTGGTTGAAGTTGATTTTTTACAATAAAATATAAAAAAGTTCAAAAAAGTATTGACAAAAATCTAATATAATGATAACTTTAAGTTGTAAGCATTAGCACTCAACATCAAAGAGTGCTAACAAAAAACATCTAGCACTTTACGAGGTGATGACATGTTAGATGATAGAAAAATTAAAGTTCTTTATGCAATAATAGACTCTTATATAATAGGTGCAGAACCTATAGGGTCTAGGACTATTACCAAGCAATATGATATTGGAGTTAGTTCAGCAACTATTAGAAATGAAATGAGTGATTTAGAAGAATTAGGATTTTTAATTAAACCGTATTCTTCTGCTGGAAGAATCCCTTCAGATAAGGCTTATAGATTTTACGTTAATGCTCTTTTAGATATGAAAGAATCTAAACTGGATTTAAAAAAGAAAAATCAAATAAAAGATGTATTGGCATCTGAGTCTAGAGAGATAGATGAGCTTTTAAAGAATTCTGCTAAGATACTTTCAGCTCTAACTAGTTATACAGCATTAGTAATATCTCCACAACTTTATAATTCAACTATTAAGCACATACAATTAGTGCCTATTGATAACTTACAAATACTTTTGGTATTGGTAAGTGATACAGGTGTAGTTAAAAATTCAATTTTTAGACTTGTAGAAGAAATACCAGAAAATCAAGTGAAGATACTTTCGAATTTTCTAAATGAAAAACTTAGGGGCTCATCAATTAAAGATATAAATTTGGATAGAACAGAAGAAATATTTAAAGAAATATATGAATTTAAAGATATAATACAAAACATTATACCTGCTATAAGAAAGTCGTTGGAAGATATAAATAATATAGAACTTTATTCTGATGGAATAAATAAAATTTTAAACTTTCCGGAATACAAGGATTTAGAAAAGGCAAAAAACTTTATGAACTTCTTTGAAGATAAAGATTCTGTGGTAGATATTCTACTCGGGAATCAGCTATCAAAAAACATAGATATTATAATAGGAGAAGAAAACATTTATGCTCCTATAAAAGACTGCAGTTTACTCACTGCTACCTATAGAATAGGTGATAAGACTATAGGAAAAATTGGAGTCATAGGACCTACTAGGATGGATTATATCCGAGTGATAAATACTTTAAAGCTTTTTTCTAAAAACATTACAGAGTTAATAGATTTTTTGATTAAATCATAGATATCTACAATATAAAGAGGTGACTAAATGGAGAGCAATAAAGATAAAAAAGAAGAAGATTTAATAGAGGAAAAAGAAGAACTGCAAGAAGAA
>CAYRYO010000007.1:0-27485 GCA_964428475.1 uncultured Tissierellaceae bacterium | reverse complement strand
AAGAAGAACTGCAAGAAGAAAATCCCCTTTTAGATGAGAAACTTAAGCAAAAAGAAAATGAGCTTACTGAAGTGAGTAGTCAGTTGATAAGGCTTCAAGCTGATTTTATGAACTTTAGAAAGCGAGCAGAAAAAGAAAAAAAAGATACTATAAACTATGCATCAGAGGAATTTATATGTACCCTTCTTCCAATAGTTGATAATTTTGAAGTGGCAATGAATGTTGAGGGCAAGATGGAAGATTCCTTTTATAAAGGTATACAACTTATCTACAAACAATTTGAAGATGTATTACAATCACATGGTGTAAGGGCAATTGAGGCAGTTGGAAAAGAATTTGATCCTAATATACATCATGCAGTATTTATGGAAGAAAGCGAAGACTATGAATCAGGAAAAGTAATAGAAGTACTTCAAACAGGATATATTTTAAAAGACAAAGTAATTAGACCAGCCATGGTAAAAGTGGCAAAATAACAATTAATGAGGAGGAAAATTTATGGCAAAAATAATAGGAATTGATTTAGGTACTACAAACTCAGCAGTTTCAGTAATGGAAGGTGGAGAAGCTACTATAATTCCAAATCTTGAGGGCAATAGAACCACACCGTCTATAGTTGCTTTTACAAAAGATGGTGAGAGACTTGTAGGAGAAACAGCAAAAAGACAAGCAGTTACAAATCCTGAAAATACAATAGCATCAATTAAGAGAGAGATGGGTACAGATCACAAGACAAATATTGACGGAAAAACTTATTCACCAGAAGAAATATCTGCAATGATACTTCAAAAGATTAAATCAGATGTTGAGAGCTATCTTGGGGAAAAGGTTACAGAAGCAGTCATTACAGTTCCAGCTTACTTTACAGACAGTCAAAGGCAAGCAACTAAAGATGCCGGTAAGATAGCAGGCCTTGAAGTAAAAAGAATAATCAACGAGCCTACAGCAGCAGCACTAGCGTATGGTTTAGACAAGGTAGAAGGTCAACACAAGATAATGGTATTTGACCTTGGTGGGGGTACATTTGACGTATCTATTCTTGAACTTGGTGATGGAGTATTTGAAGTATTAGCTACTAGAGGAAACAACACCCTAGGCGGGGATGACTTTGACAGTGTAATCGTTGATTATATAGCAGATGAATTTAAAAAAGAAAATGGTGTTGATTTAAGAAATGATAAAATGAGCCTTCAAAGACTTAAAGAAGCTGCAGAAAAGGCTAAAAAAGAATTATCTTCAACTATGTCAACTAATATCAACTTACCATTTATCACAGCTAATCAATCTGGACCACTTCATTTAAATATGGATATTACAAGAGTTAAGTTCAACGAACTTACTTCACATTTAGTAGACAAAACATTAGGGCCTGTAAGAGAAGCACTAAAAGACTCTGGACTTAAGGCATCTGAAATAGAAAAGATATTATTAGTAGGAGGGTCCACTAGAATTCCTGCAGTACAAGATGCAGTTAAATCTCTTACAGGAAAGGAACCTCAAAAAGATATAAATCCAGATGAAAGTATTGCATTAGGAGCAGCAATTCAAGGTGGAGTATTATCAGGAGAAGTAAAAGATTTATTACTTCTAGATGTTACACCTTTATCACTAGGTATTGAGACACTAGGTGGAGTAACTACCAAGTTAATAGAGAGAAATACAACTATTCCTACTAAAAAGAGTCAAACATTTACAACAGCAGCAGATAGTCAAACTTCTGTGGATATTCACGTACTACAAGGTGAAAGAGAAATGGCAAATGACAATACTACTCTAGGTAGATTCCAATTAACTGGTATCCCTTCAGCACGTAGAGGAGTACCTCAGATAGAAGTAACATTTGATATAGATGCAAACGGTATAGTAAATGTAAGTGCAAAAGACTTAGGTACAGGAAAAGAACAAAAAATAACAATTACTGCATCTACAAAACTTTCAGACGATGAAATAGAGAAAAAGGTAAGAGAGGCAGAGAGTTTTGCAGAGGAAGATAAAAAGAAAAAAGAAGCAATAGAGATAAGAAATAATGCAGATTCTATTGTTTATCAAACTGAAAAGACATTGAAAGACTTAGAAGATAAAATTTCAGCAGATGAAAAAGAAACAGTTGAAACAAAACTTGAAGAGCTTAAAAAATCCCTTGAAGGTGATGACAATGAAGACATCAAAGCGAAGACAGAGGAATTAACAGAATCATTCTACGCTATTTCACAAAAGATGTATGAAGAAAATCAAAGTGAAACTGGAGAAGAAACATCAGATTCAGATGACGATGTGGTAGATGCAGACTACGAAGTTGTAGACGAGGACGAAAAATAAACAATATAAAAACATATAAAACTTGAGCTAAATCCTTTGATTTAGCTCTTAAGTTTGGTATAATGATTGAGGTTTAGATTAGCAAAGGTTGGTGAAAAGATGTCAAAGAAAGATTATTATGAGGTCTTGAAAGTAGATAGAAGTGCAAGTAATGATGAAATAAAGAAATCATACAGAAAAAAAGCAAAGAAATATCATCCTGATTTAAATCCCGATGATAAAGAAGCAGAAATAAAATTTAAAGAAGTAAATGAAGCTTATGAAATACTAGGAAATGCTGACAAAAGATCTAGATATGACCAGTATGGACATGCAGGAGTGGATCCACAAGCAGGTGGCGGAGGATTTGGAGATTTTGGAGGATTTGGTTTTGATGTAGAAGATATATTTGATATGTTTACTGGAGGATCATCTAGACGTAGAAGTGGGCCAATGAAGGGTTCTGATCTTAGATACGATTTGAATTTAGATTTCAAGGACGCTGTGTTTGGAATTGAAAAGGAGATTCAAATAAGAAGAACAGAAAATTGTCATACTTGTCATGGTACAGGTGCAAAGCCTGGAACATCTAAAAAGAAATGTTCCAATTGTGATGGAAGAGGAGAAGTTAGATATGCACAACAAACCCCATTTGGAAACTTTGTAAGAACTTCTACATGTGATGTATGTGAAGGTGTAGGTGAAGTTATAGAGTCTAAATGTGAAAACTGTGGAGGAACTGGAAGAGAAATCAAATCTAAGAAGATTTCAGTAAAAGTCCCTGGAGGAGTAGACAATGGTTCTATTATATCCATTAGGGGTGAAGGAGAAGCAGGATTAAAAGGTGGATCTAGTGGAGATTTATATATATATATCGGAGTAAGACCAGATTCTGTATTTAAACGTTCAAGAAATAATATATACTTAAATGTTCCGATTTCATTTACAGAAGCGACTCTAGGTGCAGAAATACAAGTGCCTACATTAGATGGAATGGAAACTTACAGCATACCTCAGGGTACTCAAACAGGTACGGAATTTAAATTTAGGGGTTTAGGGGTTCCATATTTAAAGAGAAAAGGCAGGGGAGATTTGTTTTTCACAGTACAGGTTAAAGTACCTACAGAACTTACGGAAAAACAAAGAGATTTATTATTGGATTTTGCAAAAGAAACAGGAGAAAACTATAAAAAAAATAAAAAAGGTTTTTTCGAAAAAGTTAAAGATGCTTTCAACTAAAAACAATCACCATGGTGGTTGTTTTTTTATAAGGATATAGTGTATAATTAACTAAGAGTTAAAAAAGGATGTGTGATTATGAATTGGACTGAAGTTCAAATAAAGACAGTTTCTCAATGTGAAGATCTAGTATCAAATGTATTATACGATGCAGGTGCAGCAGGTCTTGCCATAGAAGACCCGAATGATATAGTAGAGCTTGAACAATCTGAAATTACTTGGGACTTTGTAGATTGCAATCTTACAGATTTGGGGAAAGGTGAAATTATAATAAAGGCATATTTCCCAGAGAGTGAGGATTTAAATAAGATTATAGAAAACATACAAAATGAGATCAAGAGAAATCCACTTATCGAGAATAAAAATATTCAAATTACTTTAACTCTTCTAGATGACAATGATTGGGCACATTCCTGGAAGAAGTATTACAAGCCTTTTAAAATAGGTTCAAATATACTTATAAAGCCATCTTGGGAAGATGTTGAAATAGAAGAAGGCAACATACTTATAGAACTTGACCCAGGGATGGCATTTGGAACTGGAACGCATGAAACTACATGGATGTGTACTGAGGCTATTGAAAAATATATAAAAAAGGGTGACACTTTATATGATATTGGATGTGGAAGTGGTATACTATCTATAGTTGCTGTAAAACTAGGGGCTGAAAAAGTAATAGGAGTAGATTTAGACCCTGTATGTATTAAGACTAGCAAAGAAAATATAAATATAAATGATGTAGAAAATAAAATTGATATAAGAGAGGGCAATCTCTTAGAAGTAGTAGATCAGAAAGCAGATATAATAGTATCTAATATAATAGCAGAAGTCATAGCAGAGATGAGTAAAGATTTAAAAGCTTATATAAAAGATGATGGTATATTTATAGCTTCTGGTATCATACTTGAAAAAATAAGCTTGGTTGAGGATGCACTCAAGAAAAGTGGGTTTGAAATACTAGAGATAATTAGGAAAAACGAATGGGCCCTAATTGCGTCCAAAAATACTACAGGAGATTAAATATGAATAGATTTTTTGTAAATAAAGAACAAATTGATGGATATATAATAGAGATAAATGGCAATGATGTAAAGCATATAAGAGATGTATTAAGAATCAAGCAAGGCGAAAAGGTTGAAATTGCCTGCGAGGGCGATACATATATTTCACAAGTATTGGAATTAGATAAAAAAACAGTTAGTTTGCAGATAATAGATAAATATAAAGGACAAAATGAACCATTGCATTTTATTGTGCTTTATCAGGGACTTGCTAAAGGTAGTAAGATGGATCTTATTATTCAAAAATGCACAGAGCTAGGGGTAAGTGAGTTTTATCCTATAGAAACGGGCAGGGCAGTGGTAAAGATAAAAAATGAAAAAAAATCAAATTCGAAAGTAAATAGATGGCAAGAAATTGTAGACCAAGCTTCCAAGCAGAGTAAAAGGGATATACTACCTAATGTAAATGAAGTGATATCATTTGACCAGATGATAGGGCTTTTAAATGGAGAAAAAAACATAATAGTTCCCTATGAAGATGAAAGGCAGGAAGGGATCAAAACTGCATTAAAAGATCTAAAGGATGAAAAAATCCATCTAATAATAGGGCCAGAAGGTGGATTTGAAGCTAGAGAGATAGAAAGGTTAAAGAGTATTGGAGCAAATATTGTCACACTAGGGCCTAGAATCCTTAGGACGGAGACGGCAGCTTTAGTTGCTTCTACTATGATTTTTTATGAATTAGGAGACTTAGGAGTGGTTTAATGAGTAAAGTAATATTTCACACTTTGGGATGTAAAGTAAATCAGTATGAAACAGAGGCTATGGAGGAACTATTTGAAAAAGGTGGATATCAGATAGTAACAGAAGATGAGATTGCAGATATATATGTAATAAACACATGTACTGTCACCAATCTCTCAGATAGAAAGTCAAGGCAAATAATAAGAAGAGCTAAAAAGAAAAATCCTGACTCTATAATTGCTGTAGTAGGATGCTATTCTCAAATTTCACCAGAGGAAGTTTCAAATATTGAAGGCGTAGATGTTATAATAGGAACTACTGAAAGAAATAGAATAGTTAAACTCTGTGAACAAGTAAAAAAACAAGCACAACAAATAAATATAGTTAGAAATGTAAAAACTGAGAAAGAGTTTGAAACTATAAATATAGATACAATAAAGGGAAAGACAAGGGCATATATGAAGATCCAAGATGGATGCAATCAATTTTGCACATATTGTATTATACCATATGCAAGAGGACCTATTAGAAGTAGAGAACTCAGTAATATAATAAGTGAAACGGAAAAACTTGCAAAAGCTGGATTTAAGGAAATCGTATTTACTGGAATTCATATAGCTTCATATGGAAAAGATAAAAAGGATACTACATTAATCCAAGTTCTACAAGAAGTATCAAAAGTAGAGGGAATTGAGAGAATAAGATTTAGTTCTATTGAGCCTACACTTATAGATGATGAATTTATGAAAAGTTTAGTTGGAATAGGAAAGATATGTGATCACTTTCATCTATCGCTTCAATCAGGATCGGATACGGTATTAAGTAGAATGAATAGAAAATATACCACCAAGCAATATAAAAATATAGTAGATATTATCAGAAAACATATGCCGAGTGCAGCAATTACTACAGATATAATAGTGGGATTTCCCGGGGAAACTGAAGAGGAGTTTGAAGAGACATTACAATTTGTAAAGGAGATAAAATTTTCAAGGATTCATGTTTTCAAGTATTCTAAAAGAGAGGGAACTCCTGCGGCAGGGTACCAAGACCAAGTTGATGGCAATATAAAAAATCATAGATCTGAGACTTTAATTTCGCTAGGAGAAGAGTTGATGAAAGAATTTAACAATCAGTTTATAGGTAGTGAATTATCTGTTTTGTACGAAGAAAAATGCAGAGAAGATGATTTAATTGAAGGTTATACAACAAATTATATTAGAGTTAAATCAAAATCAGATGACAAAGACCTTAGAAACATCAAAAAGGCTAGGATTATTTCCTCGGAAGAGGATTATTTAATAGCTGATATACAAAAATAAGTATATAGATATATTTTGTTGGGAGGTGAACATATTGAAAGATTGTTTGTTTTGCAAGATAATTGAGGGAGAAATACCTAGTGATAAGATTTATGAAGATGAAAAAGTAATTGCATTTAAAGATATAAGCCCTCAAGCACCTATTCATTTTCTTGTAATCCCTAAAGAACACATTAAATCTGTAAATGAAATAGATGAAAGCCACAAGGATTTGTTGGGACATATAATATATGTAGCATCTAAATTAGCTAAAGAAAACAATCTAGACCAAGGATATAGAATAGTGAATAACTGTGGAAAACAGGGAGGACAAACTGTAGATCATATTCATTTTCATGTACTAGGGAAGAGAAATATGCAGTGGCCACCAGGGTAAATATCAGAAAAATTAAGAATATCTGTAATTTAGTTGAAATATTTTTAAATTTAATGTATAATTATCTAGTGCTATAACCCTCAGGGAAATAGCATTGAAGTACTCTTGTAATAGAGAGGGGAGGGAAAAATCAATGTCAGAAATCAAAGTAGGAGAAAGTGAAACTCTAGAAAGCGCTCTTAAAAGGTTTAAAAGACAATGCGCTCGTTCTGGTGTAATGGGTGAAGCTAGAAAGAGACAACACTATGAAAAGCCAAGTGTAAAACGTAAAAAGAAATCTGAACAGGCAAGAAGAAATAAAAATAAAAGATAATAATTAATTTGGAATACTTACAGGAAGAAATTGAAAGAATAGTCCTAGATACTATAAAAGAAGTGAAATTTAAATTAATAAGTTTTAAACTAGCCTGGGTCTCGACTCAGGTTTTATTTTCCCCTAAATATTCAAATAAATATGAATTTATTGGGTATATAAGGTATAATATATAAAGGGTATTTAATTAGATTGAGGGGAGTGATTATGATGAAAAGTAGGAAGATAGGTATTATCATTTTTATGATTATAGTATTTGCGATCTCTAGTTTAAGTTTCGGGGAAGCCAATGGAAATGTCTATGTAATACCAATAGAAGGAGAAATAAACAAAGCTACATATAAATTTGTTAGAGATTCGATGGCAGACATTGATCCAAATACTACAGATGCTGTTATATTTGATATAGATACCTATGGTGGGCTTATAGACCAAGCAATCAATATAAAAGACTTAATAATATCATCGCCTGTTCCAACTATAGCATATGTAAATAATAAAGCTATATCGGCTGGAGTACTCATGACTATATCGTCTGACAAAGTCGTAATGTCAAGTTCAGCCACTATAGGATCAGCAGAACCTATACCTAATGAAGAAAAGATTTTATCCATGTGGAGAGGTGTGTTAAGGGATACTGCTCAACTAAGAGATAGAGATGAATTGATTATACAAGCAATGGCAGACAAGGATATTGAAATTGAAGGTATAGTGGAGAAGGGGAAACTTCTAAATCTAACCTCAAGTGAAGCAGCAAAATATGGAATTTCAGATGTAACTACAGATAGTTATGATGAAATACTTGAATATTTTGATATACAAGGGGCAAATATAGTAGAAGTAGAAGAAAGTTTGCAAGTTAAGCTTTCAAAATATATAGCTAGTCCATATATTGGCAGTTTTCTACTCACTTTAGGATTTGTAGGTATGGTAATTGAGATACTTACTCCTGGATTTGGTTTGGGTGGTACAATAAGTATTATAGGATTTGGATTATACTTTGGCGGCAATATATTAGCAGGAAATTCAAATTGGACATCTCTTATATTATTTATCACAGGACTTACTTTACTAGTGGTAGAGGTAATAGTCCCAGGTTTTGGTTTACCTGGTATAGGTGGAATGATATTTGTATTTGTAGGAGTAGTACTTGCAGTTGACTCTTTTACTACAGCACTTTTTTCTCTTAGTATAGCTATTATAGCTACTACAATAGTTACAATTTTTCTTATCAAGTTAGGATTCAAAAGTAAAACTATCGGAAATATAGTTTTGCAGTCCAATCATGCTAGTGAAAAAGGATACCTATCTACTAATAATATGGATGTATATTTAGATAAGATAGGTATAAGTGAAACAGAACTTCGCCCTGCAGGGTTTATAGAAATAGAGGGAATTAGGCTTGATGCATTATCAGAAGCTGGATATGTTCCCAAAGGCACAGAAATCAAGGTAATCAGGGTTGAAGGATCAAAAATATTTGTTAGGAGGATTTAATTTATGGAAGGTTTATTTTTACCAGTAGGAATAGCAATTGTAATTATTGTATTGTTGATGCTTTTCTTTACCTTTGTACCTGTAGGATTGTGGATTACAGCATTCTTTTCAGGTGTAAAGATTTCTATGTCAACACTTATAGGGATGAGACTAAGAAGAGTAGCACCAACTAGGATAGTTAATCCAATGATAAAGGCAACCAAAGCAGGCCTTAATCTAAAAATCGATGAATTAGAGGCACATTATTTAGCAGGAGGTAATATAAACACATTGGTAGATGCTTTAATTGCAGCTCAAAGGGCAAATATAGCTCTAGAGTTTGAAAGGGCAGCAGCAATAGATCTAGCAGGCAGGAATGTACTTGAGGCAGTACAAGTATCTGTAAATCCAAAAGTGATAGAAACTCCGATAATAGCAGCAGTATCTAAGGATGGTATTGAAGTAATGGCTAAGGCTAGGGTTACTGTAAGAGCTAATATTGAGAGACTTGTAGGTGGAGCAGGGGAAGAAACAATAATAGCAAGAGTAGGTGAAGGTATAGTAACTACAGTAGGTAGTTCGGATTCACACAAAAATGTACTTGAAAATCCAGACAGCATATCAAAGACTGTGCTTGGAAAGGGACTAGACTCAGGTACGGCATTTGAGATTCTATCAATAGATATAGCAGATGTAGACATAGGAAGAAATATAGGAGCAAAACTTCAAATGGACCAAGCTGAAGCTGATAAGAGAATAGCTGAGGCAAAAGCAGAAGAAAGAAGAGCTATGGCAGTAGCGAAAGAACAGGAAATGGTAGCAGAAGTACAATTTATGAGGGCTAAAGTAGTTGAAGCAGAAGCGCAGGTACCACTAGCACTTGCTACAGCTTTAAGAGAAGGTAAGATTGGCGTAATGGATTATTATAATATGAAGAACATCTTGGCAGATACTGATATGAGAAGTTCAATATCAAAGATAGCTGATGACGACAAGAAACAGAAATAAGGAGGGATAAAATGTCCAGTCCTATATTATTCTTTGTAGTTATAGTAGTTATAGATTTAGTTTTAAAGTCTTTGAAGGATAAGAAGAAAGTTGAACAAAAAACACAAAGAGATATTACAAATACTCAGTCTCAAGTAGAGAAAAAGCAATCAGGCGGCGCTCTTAAGGAGCTTAGACGCATGATGGAAGAGGAATTTGATAAACAAAAGAGTAATGTGGAAAATTTAGATACTAGGAATATCCCTGAAGAAGATGAAAATATTCACAGAGAAGAAAACAAAAAAGGAAAAACTAGACAAGAGCTAATCAAAAATCAAGAAGAAAAAGTAAATAAGCACTCTGAACTGGCAACGTTTAATAGGCTTGAAAGAGAACAAACAATGTACAAGGCTAGATTAAGTGATAGTCAAGTACATTTATCAGAAAAGGATCCAAGGATAAAGACGGGATATGCAGATTTTGAAAGTAGAAGACCTGTTAGTATAGAAGTAGAAAGTAAATCAAAAACTAATGGTTTAATAAATATAAAAAGAGACATATTAAAGGGGATAATATACTCTGAAATACTTTCAAAACCTAAGAGTCTTGAAAAGTAGAATGAATAAACATAAAAGTCATCTATGAGAAATCATAGATGACTTTTATGTTTATTCATTAAAGCATAGTTTCTCTATATTATACATAGTATTTATAGGAGGGATAATGATGAAAAAACAAATTCGCGATGCTAAAAGAGGCATATCAGAAGTATTGGAATTGCCAGTAGATATCATAATGGATTTACCAAAACTAACCATGATAGGAGATATGCAGGTATCGCTCCTAAATCACAAAGGTATAGTAGAATATACTGAAAATATTATTAGGGTAAATACAAAGTCAGGGATTTATAAAATAGTAGGAGAAGATTTAAAAATAAAGACCATACTTTCGGAAGAAATAATAATTTCAGGTTCAATAAAAAAAGTAGAAATAACAAGCTAGGAGTGATGAAATGCTAGCTATAAAAATATGGAATTATATTAGAGGATATGTTATTATTAGGGTTGAAGGTCTTACATTGGAAAGATTGTTAAATCTTGCTGCATCGTATAATATATATATATGGGACATAAAGAGACATAATAATATAATACTGGAGATGAAATCTACTACTCAAGGATTTAAAGCTATGAAGAAAATAGTAAAAAAAGTAGGGTGTAGGATATCAATAGTGGAAAAAATAGGTATTCCTTTTACTATTTTAAAATTTAGAAATAGGAAGATGCTTGCAACTGGATTTTTAGTATTTTTAATCAGTATATTTTTACTTACATCTACTATTTGGAAGATAGAAATAAAAGGAAATTCGCAAACACCAAGTGAGGAAATAATAGCCCTATTAAAAAGCAATAATATAGGTGTAGGAAAATTAAAGTATACAATAGATAAAGAAAAAATAAAAAAGGTATTAATAAATCAATATGATTATATCTCTTTTATAGCTCCAACAATTAAAGGAACTAAAATTACAATTGAGTTAAAAGAAGAAGATCTTCCTCCAGAGAAAGTAAACAAAGCATATCCATGCAATATTGTCGCAAAGAAAAAAGGATTAATAATAAAAGTAATTCCTAAAAATGGTAATTCTAAAGTAGAAAAAGGACAATTAGTAGAAGAAGGGCAATTGTTAATCACTGGAATATTAAAAAATCAAACAACAGATACAGAACTTTATGTTCACAGTGAGGGTGAAGTACAGGCTATTACAAGATATTCACAGACCATTTCAGAGCCAATTATAAAAGTAGAAGAAAAACTTACAGGGGAAATACATACCCAAAAAGGAATAGAAATAATGGATAGAGGTATAAAGTTTACTAAAGGAGATATTCTCTTCAAAGAATATCGAGAAGAGATAATAGAAAAAGACTTAATAAATATACCAAATCTTAATATAGATTTACCTATTAGAATTGTAGAATATAGATATAAAGAACTAGAAACTAGAGAAGTAAAGCAAAATATAGATTTTTTAAAGAAATCACTGGCATTAAAAGCTACACAAATTATAAATGAAGAATTATCAGAGGGTGCACAAATCAAATCAAAAAATATAATAAATGATATTGAAGACAATATCTTAACTGTACATGTAGTTATAGAGGTCATAGAAGATATAGGTAAAAAACAAATTTTAGAAAACTTTACAGAAATTAAGGAGGAATAATTTGAAAGAAAACACAGAAAAGCAAATTGTGGAAATTGAAGATTACAAGATTATCAAAGAGATATTTGGAAGTTTTGATGAAAATATAAAGATAATAAAAGAAGAATTAAATATAGATTTAATAGTAGGTGAAAATAAGATAGAAATTTACGGAGAAAAGAAATGGGTAGAGATAGGTGAAAGACTTATCTGCAATTTAATTGAAATAATAAAGACTAATAAAAAGATAGATAAACAAGATATAAGACACGCAATACAATTGCTGCTTGAGGGCAACGGGAATTATGCAAAAGAATTATTAAATAAGGTAGTGTGTGTTACAGCTTCAGGAAAGAGCATCAAAGCAAAGACACTGGGACAGAAGAGATATTTAGATGCTATAAAGAAAAATGACATAGTATTTGGGATTGGACCTGCTGGCACAGGTAAGACGTATCTAGCAATGGCAATGGCTGTGCAATCTATGAAAAATAATGAAGTAAATAGAATAATTATTACTCGGCCTGCAGTAGAAGCAGGAGAAAGCCTTGGATTTCTTCCTGGAGATTTGCAGGAGAAGGTAGATCCATATCTAAGACCTATATATGATGCCCTATTTGATATACTAGGTCCAGAGACCTGTGCAAAATATATAGAAAAAGGACTTATAGAGATAGCACCCCTTGCTTATATGAGAGGAAGAACACTTGATTCTGCATGTGTAATATTGGATGAGGCTCAAAACACTACAAATGAACAAATGAAGATGTTTTTAACCAGACTGGGATTTGGTTCAAAGGCAATAGTAACTGGTGATATAACTCAAATAGACCTCGGCAAAGGAAAACAATCTGGATTAAAAGAAATAATTAAGATACTGAATAATGTTAGAGGTATAGATTTTATATTTTTGTTAAAATCAGATATTGTAAGGCATCCTCTTATTCAGAGAATAATCGAGGCATATGAAAAATATGAAAAACAAAGTTTGTAGATGAAAGGGAGTGACAAATGGATATTTATATAGATAATAGACAAGAAAAAATACAAATAACAGATGAAATAAATGATATAATAAAATTAGTTACAAGAGAAGTGTTACTCAGTGAATTAAATTCTTTAGATTATGAAATAAGCATTAGTTTTGTAGATAATGAAGAAATAAGGCTCTTAAATAGACAATACAGAAATATAGACCAAGAGACAGATGTACTTTCATTTCCTATGGATGAAGAATTTGATTTTCCAGGTGTTTCTCTCCTAGGAGACATAGTTATATCTATGGAAAAGGTAGTAGAACAAGCTAAGGAGTATTCACATTCAATAGACAGGGAAATTGCATACTTAACTGTCCACAGTATTTATCATTTGCTTGGATATGATCATATGGAAGATGAAGACAAGAAAAGAATGAGAGAAAAAGAGAAAAACACAATGAGGAAAATAAAAATATTTAAAAGTTAAA
This sequence comes from uncultured Tissierellaceae bacterium, assembly GCA_964428475.1. GTDB lineage: Bacteria > Bacillota > Clostridia > Tissierellales > Tissierellaceae > JARICQ01. The sequence goes on along the minus strand of CAYRYO010000007.1, from coordinate 14,055 downwards.
AAGGAGAATAATCTCTATGAAAAAAGGATCTATAATTGGAAGTTTTAACTACGCTGTTACGGGCATTATAATGGCACTTCAAACTGAAAAACATATGAGAATTCACTATGGTATTGCATTGTCAGTAATAATTGCAAGCCTCTTTTTTGACTTTACAAAAACAGAGTTTCTAATACTATTATTTGCAATTTCTCTTGTAATAGTTACAGAAATGATAAATACAGCCATAGAAAAGGCTATAGATATGATAACTACAGATTATCATCCATTAGCAAGGGTAATTAAAGATGTGTCAGCAGGAGCTGTTCTGGTAGCTAGTATGAACTCTCTTGTGGTAGGATACCTTCTATTTTTTGAAAGATTAAATAATACAGCAGATCTTTTACTGTTTAAAATAGGTAGATCGCCAATTTATTTAACATTCATAGCACTCTTAATTGTAATACTCCTTGTAATTGGGTTAAAAGCCAAACTCTATAGGGGAAAAGGCACACACTTTCAAGGAGGAGCAGTAAGTGGACATGCTGCTATATCATTTTGTGTAGCTACAATCATAGCATTTTTAGCTAGACATATACTAGTGACAACCTTAGCGTTCTTGTTAGCTATATTAGTTGCAGAGAGTAGAATAGAAGGAAAGATCCATAGTGTATCCGAAGTAGTAGTAGGATCAATATTGGGCTCTATTGTAGGGGTATTGATATTTCAATTCATAGGATAAGGAGAAAACGATGAAACTTAAAATGAAGATAGTTTTAATTGTAATTTTAATAAGTATTTTCGCTTTTGGATGTAAAAAAGAAAGCATAGAAGATGATAAAACAGTAGACAATATAGAAATAAAAGAGGATGAAAATCTTGCTGAAGAAATAGAAATGGTAGTGGAAAAAATAGGAATTCCATCTCCTCTCAGTGGAATGTATGCAGTAGAAGAGCTTGTAAACAGAAGACCAATTGCAATTATGTTTGATAATCATCCTAGAGCAAGGTGGCAAGCAGGACTCAAAGATGCAGAGATAGCATACGAATATTTAGTAGAGCTTCCATATACTAGATATATGGGAATATATTTAATAAATGATCCAGAATCATTAGGGCCAATAAGAAGTGCTAGACCATATTTTGTAACTACATGCTTAGAATATGATGCAGTTTATGTTCATGTTGGTGGAAGTGAACAAGCAAAGCAGGACATAAGAAGTATAAAATTAGCTGATATAGATGGGCTTTCAAGTTCAAAAGAGGTGTTTTGGAGGAAATCTCATAAAAAGGCTCCAAACAATATGTATTCAAGTATGGAAGCTTTAAGAAATGATATGGAAAAAAGAAATTATAGAATGGATTCTAAATACACTCCATTTAAATTTAGAGAAGATGATATAGATATATCTGGAGAAAATGCAGAAAATATATTGATTGAATATAGAAAAGACAATACAACTGAATATAAATATGATAAAGAAGAAAAGATATATATAAGATATAAAGATGGAGAATTACATATTGATGAAAGTGATAGCACTCCAATAATAACAAAAAATATAATTATTCAAAGAGTAACTACAAGAGTGATTGACAGCGAGGGCAGATTGTCATTAGACTTAGAAGGCGATGGTGACGGTATATATATAACTAATGGAAATTCAGTAGATATAAAATGGTTAAAACCATCGAAAGAGGGTAAAACATTATACTACAATAAGAACAATGATGAAGAAATAACATTAAATCCAGGTATTACCTGGATACAAGTAGTACAAAATGACACAAATATAGTAGTTGAATAGGAGGAGAAAAGATGAATGATCAGCAATTAATAGAAAAAGCACTGGAAGCTAAAAAAAATGCCTATGTTCCATACTCCAACTTTCATGTAGGAGCTGCAATATTAACAGATGATGGTAGTATCTACACGGGTTGCAATATAGAAAATGCATCTTATTCACCTACAATATGTGCAGAACGCACAGCAATATTTAAAGCCGTATCTGAAGGCAAAAGAAATATAAAGAAAATAGCAATAGTAGGAGATTCAGATATGACATATCCATGTGGGGTTTGCAGACAAGTAATAAGAGAGTTTGGGAAAGATGCGGAAATAATAATAGCAAATTTTAAAAATGAGTTCAAAGTATATAAATTAGAAGATTTGCTACCACATAGCTTTGGACCAGAAGACCTAAAACAAGCAGAAAAGGAAAGTGATTAAATGTATAAATCAGGTTTTGTAACAGTAATAGGAAGACCAAATGTAGGAAAATCAACATTGTTAAACCAGGTAATAGGAGAAAAAATATCTATTATATCAGACAAACCACAGACTACAAGAAACAAGATTCAGCTTGTATATACTGAAGAAGAAAGCCAGATAATATTTATAGATACCCCTGGCATACAAATGCCTAGAAATAAACTAGGAGAATATATGTTGAAGATGTCTAGATCAACTCTTGAGGAAGTAGATGTACTTACTTTTATGATAGATAGTAGCATGGAAATTGGAAAAATGGACAGCATGATAATAGAAGATTTAAAAAAGATTTCAACTCCTAAGATTCTTTTAATAAATAAAATAGATGAACTTAAAGACGAAGATGTGTTACAATTGATAGATAAGTATAATAAAATGGATATGTTTCAAGAGATAGTTCCTATATCTGCTTTAAATGCTACAAATCTAGATAAATATATAGAAGTTTTAAAGAGTATGATACCAGAAGGACCACAGTATTTTCCAGAAGATATGATTACAGATCAACCTGAGAGATTTATTATTTCTGAGATAATAAGAGAAAAAGCTCTTATAAATTTGGATCAAGAAATACCTCATGGAATTTATGTTGCTATAGATAGCATCAGAGAAAGAGAAAACAAGGATTTAATAGATGTTTTTGCCAATATACACTGTGAAAAAAAATCACATAAGGGAATAATCATAGGGAAAAATGGTTCTAAATTAAAAGAAATAGGAAAACAAGCAAGACAAGATATAGAACTTCTTCTTGGATCTAAAATCAACTTACAACTTTGGGTAAAGATAGAACCAAATTGGAGAGAAAAGGAGAATAAGGTAAAATATTTTGGCTACAAATAGTCAGGAGTTTAACAATGAGAACTGAAGGGATAGTTTTAAGAGAGATAAGATACAAAGATACTTCGAAGATACTCACCATATACACAAAAGAGCATGGCAAGATATCAGCCATGGCAAGAGGTGCATATAAACCAAAGTCTGGGTTAATTGCAAATACACAATTATTTTCTCACAGTGAGTATGAAATGTACAAAGGTAAAAGTTTTTATTATTTAAATCAAGGACATGTTATAAATAGTTTTTATTCTATTAGAGAAAATATGCAGAGGGTAGCCTATGGTTATTACATGCTTGAGATGATTGATAAATCTTTGGAAGAAGAACAAAAAAGTGAAAAACTATTTCTCTTGCTAGAAAAAGGCTTACGGATAATCAGTAGTTTAGAAAAAGACTTTTTAAAGTTTATAGTTGGATATGAATTAAAGTTTATATCTTTTTTAGGATATAGACCAGTTATTGACAAATGTGTAATATGTGAAGGAAAGCTAAGTAATAAAAGCAAATTTAGTGTGCAAAATGGAGGATTCATATGCCAAAAATGTTTTGGTGTTGATTATTCAGCTAGAAATATAGATAGAAATATATATAATTTAATAAATGATTTTTTGTATACAAAGTTGGAGGATATTGGAAAAATTGATATAACTGAAAACTCTTTATGCAAATTACATAATATATTAATCCAGTATATACTCTATAATATAGATAGGAAAAAGTTTAATTCTTTGAATTGGATTGATTGTTTCAAAGATTAGAAATGGAATATTTACTTGACAAAAAAAATAAACTTTGCTAAATTAATAGTCAGTATTTATTTAAAGAATTTATTTTTACAAAAGGAAAAACGAGGAGGTTGTTATTATGTATTTTCAGGATTTAATGCTGAAATTACTAGATTATTGGGGAAAAAAAGGATGTATTATATCGGAACCCTACGATGTTGAGGTAGGTGCAGGAACTATGAATCCAAACACGTTCTTAAGGTCTCTTGGACCGGAACCGTGGAAAGTGGTATATGTGGAACCTTCAAGGAGACCTGCAGATGCTAGATATGGGGAAAATCCAAATAGAGTATATCAACATCATCAATTACAGGTAATACTTAAACCATCTCCTGAGGAAGTTCAAGCGATGTATTTAGATAGTTTAAGAGTAATAGGTATAGATCCCTTAAAACACGATATAAGGTTTGTAGAAGATAATTGGGAAGCACCAACTTTAGGAGCATGGGGCCTTGGCTGGGAAGTTTGGCTTGATGGAATGGAAATTACTCAATTTACTTACTTTCAACAAGTTGGAAGTATAAACTGCGAACTAGAATCGGCAGAGTTGACTTATGGACTAGAGAGAATAGCTATGTACTTACAAGATGTAGATAATATATTTGATATACAGTGGAATAAGGACTTTACTTATGGCGATATATATAATATGAGTGAGTATGAGCATTCAGTTTATAGTTTTGAATTAGCAAGCGTAGATATATTAAAAGAATTATTTAATATGTATGAAAGAGAAGCAACTGCAAGCATAGAAGAAAATCTAGTAATACCTACTTACGACTATGTTTTGAAATGTTCTCACACATTCAATGTATTGGATGCTAGGGGTGCAGTATCAGTATCTGAGAGAACAAATTACCTTGGAAGAGTTAGAAATCTAGCTAAACAGGTAGCTTCAAAATATATAAAACAAAGAGAAGAAATGGGATATCCTCTATTAAAGAAGGAGGGCCAAAAGGATGAGTAAAAATTACTTAATTGAGATTGGCGTAGAAGAATTACCTGCTAGACATATAAATGATGCATTAGAACAATTTAAAAATAATACCATAAAACTATTTAATAATGAAAGAATAAATTTTGCAAAGATTAAAGCTTATGCTACTCCAAGAAGACTTACTCTTATAATTCATGAACTAGATGAAAAACAATCTGATTTAAACGAAAAGCTCAAAGGACCTGCTAAGAGAATAGGATTTGATGATGAAGATAAACCAACTAAGGCACTTTTAGGATTTATGAGAGGTCAGGGCATAGATATATCATCTATATATACAGAAGAGTTTAAAGGTGAAGAATACGTATTTGCAAATATTTCAAAAGAAGGTAAATTGATAGAAGAAATAATAAGCGAAAACATGCCAAATATAATAAAAAATATTAACTTTCCTAAATCGATGAAATGGGGAGGAAAAAACATAAGGTTTTCAAGACCTATTAGATGGATAGTTTCATTGCTTGATAGTGAAGTTGTTGGATTTGAACTTGAAGGAATAAATGTCTCAAATATAACCAGAGGACACAGGTTTCTGGGAAGTAATCACATAGAAATAGAAAATGTAGATGATTATGTAGAAAGCCTAAGAGAAAACTATGTAATAGTTGATCAAGAAGAAAGACTTGAAATCATAAGATATGGCTCCGAACGATTGGTAAAGGAAAAAGGTGGGAACCTTCAAAAAGATGAAGAATTACTTGAAGAAGTGACAAATATAGTAGAATATCCTACTCCTATAATAGGAAGAATTAAAGAAGAATATCTTGAATTACCTAGAGATGTAATTACAACACCTATGAAAGAACATTTAAGATACTTTCCAGTATTAGATGATAAAGGAAGACTACTTCCTTATTTTGTAACTGTTAGAAATGGAAATGAAGAGTATATAGATACTGTAATAAAGGGAAATGAAAAAGTATTAGGTGCAAGACTTGAAGATGCGAAGTTTTTCTATATGGATGATATCAAAAATCCATTGGAATATTATGTAGAGAAACTTAAAAACATAGTATTTCAAGAAAAATTAGGAACATTATATGATAAAACAAAGAGAGTTGAAAAACTTGCGGTTAAGATTGGAGAATCTCTTGAAGTAGGAGAAGAAACAGAAAAGAATGTCGAAAGAGCAGCTTTTCTAGGTAAAGCAGATTTAGTTACTAAGTTAGTGAGTGAATTCACTGAACTTCAAGGTAGAATGGGCATGGAATATGCCAAGATATCTGGAGAAAATGAAATAGTTAGTTTAGCAATTTTAGAACAGTATCTTCCTAGATATTCAGGAGACAGCCTTCCTACCACTACTGCAGGTGCTATTTTAAGTATTGCAGATAAACTAGATACTATAGTAGGCCTATTTGCAATAAATATTCATCCGACAGGAAGTCAAGATCCTTTTGGAATTAGAAGGCAAGCACTGGGCATTATAAATATCATATTAGATAAAAAATTAAATATATCTATTGATGAATTATTGCAAACTGCCCTATATATTTATGTAGAAGTAAGCGGAATAGCTTTTGACTATAATAAAGTCAAAGAAGAAATAATGGAATTCTTTAAAGGTAGAATACAAAATATGTTTATTCAAACGGGAATTAGATACGATATAGTAGACGCAGTGATTGAGTCAAACGTAGATGATATATATGATATGAAGATAAAAGCAGATAAGCTAAATACATGGTTGCAAAAAGAAGATATTTCTGATATATTGAATGCCTTTAAGAGGGTATCTAATTTAGCTGAAAAAGCTGATTCAGATAATGTATCAAGAGATCTTTTAACGGAAGATGAAATTGAATTGTATGATAAATATAATAGTTTAGAAGAGAAGATAGCTAATGCAATGAATAAAAAGGAATACGATAAGGCTTTAGATCTACTTGCTACACTTAAAGAACCAATAGATAATTACTTTGATAAGGTAATGATAATGGTAGAAGATGAACAAGTTAAAGACAATAGACTAGGCCTTTTAAAGAAAATATACGATATGATGAGGGATATATGTGATTTATCAAAGATTGTAAACTAGTTAATATTGAATCTAGTCTTGGGGGTGTAGGTATTATTCAACTAAGTGATCGTCAAAAAAAGATAGTTAAAATAGTAAAAAAGAATGAGCCTATTACTTCAGAGGCTATTGCATCTAAACTAAATCTGACCAGAGCTACACTTAGGCCAGATTTAGCTATATTGACTATGGCAGGGATGCTTGATGCAAGACCAAAAGTAGGATATTTCCATACAGGGAAAACAGAATTGAGTTATATATCTGATAAAATCAAGAGTATTAAAGTATCAGAGGTAAAATCAATACCTGTTGTAGTTGATGAGTCATCTAGTTTATATGATGCATTGGTTTTATTATTTTTAGAAGATGTAGGATCTATATATGTAACTAACCGTGGTTCATTATCTGGGATAGTGTCTAGAAAGGATTTTTTAAAAACAGTGATGGGTGATATTGACTTAAATAAAGTGCCTATAGGTATGGCGATGACTCGAATGCCAAATTTAATATATGTAGAAGATGATGATAGTATACTAAATGCAGCAATAAAACTTATAGATCATGAAATTGATAGCTTGCCTGTAGTAAAGGAATGGCACGGAGATGGCAAAGGTTACAAAGTTACAGGAAGGATAACAAAGACAACTATTACTAGGTTATTTGTTGAATTAGGAAGAAATGAATAAGGAGGGGGAAAATGGATTCGAATATAATTATATATGTTCTCTCAGATTCAATAGGAGAAACTGGTGAGCAATTGACTAAAGCAGCAATTAGCCAATTTAATTCTGGAAAATATCAAATAAAGAGATTCCCTTTTATTACTTCAAAAGAACAAATAACAGAAGTTTTTAAAAATATCAAGGAAGAGCCTATTGTGATAGTTTATACATTGGTTGTTGAAGATTTAAAGGATTTTATAATAGAAAAAGGCTTAGAATTTGATGTTCCAACAGTAGATTTACTGACTCCAGCATTACAGGCTATGGAAGAGGTACTTGGTTTCAAACCTAAAGGAGAATCAGGGCTTATAAGAAAACTAGATGAAAACTATTTTAAAAAGGTAGAAGCGGTAGAATTTGCTGTTAAATATGATGATGGAAAAGACCCTAGAGGAATAAAAAAGGCAGATATTGTGCTGGTAGGAATATCAAGAACTTCAAAAACACCTCTTAGTATGTATTTAGCACATAAAAATTACAAGGTAGCAAATATTCCACTTGTACCAGAAGTTCCTGCACCCTTAGAACTATTTGAAAAACAAAGGAAAAGGGTAATAGGTTTAGTGGCGGACCCCTACAAACTAAATGAAATAAGGCAAGAAAGACTTAAGGCTCTAGGATTATCTTTTAGTGCAAATTATGCAAATGTATCTAGAATAAATGATGAATTAGAGTATTCGAGAGAGATAATGAAAAGGTTGGGATGCTTAGTAATAGATGTTTCTAATAAAGCAATAGAAGAAACAGCAGGAATGATTATAAATTATATGAGAAAAAATGTTGATGATAATTACTTAAAATAGAAGTGTAGTGAAAGACACTTCTATTTTTTAAATTGCAGAAAAGGGGTATTAAGTATATGAATATACGAGAAAAAACTGAAGAGTTAGAAAATATTCTGTTATCTCCTAAAGCAATAAAGAGCAAATACTCACAGGGACGGATTCGAAGTGAGGGAAAATGTAATATAAGGACAGAATTTCAAAGAGATAGAGATAGGATTATACATTCTAAAGCTTTTAGAAGACTTAAACATAAAACTCAAGTGTTTATAGCACCTGAAGGAGATCATTTCAGAACAAGACTTACACATACGCTTGAGGTTTCTCAAATAGCCAGAACTATAGGACGATCATTGAGATTAAATGAAGATTTAATAGAAGCTATATCACTAGGACATGACTTAGGACACACCCCATTTGGTCATACAGGGGAAAAAATCTTAGATGACTTACATCCAGGAGGATTTAAACACAATGAGCAATCTCTTAGAGTTGTAGATTTATTAGAAAACAAAAAAGATAAAGCAGGGTTAAATTTGACATATGAAGTTAGAGAAGGAATAAAAAATCATTCAGGAGATATTCTGTCTGAGACCTTAGAGGGTCAAATTGTAAAATATGCTGATAGAATAGCTTATATAAACCATGATATTGATGATGCCATAAGAGCAGGTGTAATAAAATCAAGTGATATAGATAAGGAATTAGTTCAAATACTTGGAACATCTCATGGTGAGAGAATAAATAATATGATTTTAGATACAATAGAAAATAGTTTGGATAAAGATAAGATAATGATGAGTAAGGAAATAGGAAATGCAACTTTAAAGCTTAGAGAGTTTATGTTTGATAATGTATACTACAATAATTATGCGAAATCCGAAGAATCTAAAGCTCAGTATATAATAGAAGAACTATATAAATACTATTTAAAGAATAGTGAAAAATTGCCAAAAGAAAATATCGAAATATATAAAGATTCAGATCATAAATTAGAAGATATGATATGTGACTATATAGCAGGAACAACAGATAGGTATGCAGTAAATCTCTTTTATAATATTTTTATACCAAAACCTTGGAAAAAATATTAAAAAAAGAAGGAATATAAGATTTTATGTCGAATCTATATTTAGATGGTTATTTTGGTATAATAATTAGGTGATAAAATGAAAGGCTATATAAGTGAAGATGATATAGAAAGAGTAAGAGAATCTACAGACATAGTTAATATTATTACAGATTATTTGCCATTAAAAAAAACAGGAACTAATCATGTAGGGTTATGTCCTTTTCACAATGAAAAGACTCCTTCATTTACTGTATCAGAAGCAAAGCAATTTTTCCATTGTTTTGGCTGTGGAGAAGGAGGAGATGTAGTTACTTTTATTATGAAAAAAGAAAACCTTGATTTTCCTGAGGCTGTAAAATTTTTAGCAGATAAAGCTGGTATTTTAATTGAAGAGTCAAAACATACAGATAAGCAATTAGACGAAAAAAGAGCTAAAGGATATGAAATCAATAAAGATGCAGCTAGGTTTTTTTATGCTAACCTTTGGAGAGAACAGATTCCACTAAATTATTTAAGAAGTAGAAACATACCAGATAAGACTATTAGACAATTTGGACTGGGCTATGCAATGGACAGTTGGAATTCATTATATGACTATCTGGGATCAAAAGGACATAGTGATGATGAGATAGAAAGCTTAGGTTTAATAGGTAAACGATCAAAGGGCAGTGGATACTATGATAAATTTAGAAACAGAATAATATTTCCAATAATAAATGCTAAAGGGAATATATTAGGCTTTGGAGGCAGAGTATTAGATGATGCTATGCCCAAATATTTAAATTCTCAAGAGACTTATATATTTAATAAAGGATATAATCTCTATGGTTTGAATCTTTTAAATAAGTTTTCAAATAAGAAAAGGATAATATTGGTAGAGGGGTATATGGATGTTATTTCATTGTTTTCTAAAGGAATTAATTATTCAGTTGCAAGCCTTGGAACTGCATTAACTAAAAGACAGGCAAGTTTAATAAAAAGATATGGAAATGAAGTATATATAGCATATGATTCAGACAATGCAGGAGTTAAGGCTACTGAAAAGGCAGTAAGGATACTAGGAAATCAAGATATAGATCCAAAGATAATTATTCTAGATGAATTTAAAGACCCAGATGACTTTTTAAAAGCAAAAGGTATAAAAGAATTTGAAAAAAAAATAAAACAAGCTTATAAATATATAGACTATAGAATATATATAAATAAAAGGAAATATAATACAAACAAAACAGAAGAAAAAATCAAATTCACAGTAGAAATTTCAAAGGATATTAAAGAACTAAAAAGTCCTATTGAAAAAGATGTATATATTAATAAGATATCTAAGGAGATGAGTATATCTAAAGAAGCTATAGAAAAAGAGGTTTTTGGTAATATAAAAAAGGAATATAAATATAGAAATGATAATTTAAATAAAAGAAGCAAAATACAACCTGAAAAAACAATACTTCCTTCAGGAGATTTCATGGCAGAAATAGATTTAATTAAATTAATCTTATATGATAGAGAGTTTTATGATATAATTTTAAAAGAAATTTCTTTAGATGAATTTAACAGCAGAGAATGTAGGGAAATATTAATAATTGCAAAAGAATTATATGAAAAGGAAGACAATATAGACAAAAATATTATAATACATCGATTAAGAGAAATAAACAATATCAATATGACAATTATAAATAATATTTTAGAAAGCAATATGAACTTTCTACCAGAAGATATAGATAGAATAATAGAAGATTTAATTTATAAGAAAAAGATAAATAAAGTAGAATCTAGAAGAAATGCTATAAGTAAGAAGATAAAAAGATTAGAAATAAAAAAAGACAAAAGTTCTGAAGAAGAAGATGAGTTTTTAAAACTTTGCATGGAATTAATTAATTTGAATAAAAAACTAAACTTTAACAGAACTGAGGATGGAGGTAATTTGGTTGACTAAAACCAAAGTTGATAAAAACAAATTAGAAAAAGACAATTTAGCAAAAATTCAAGCTTTAATTGAAAAAGGAAAGAAAAAGGGAAGTATAACATATAAAGAGATAATGAATAGCTTTGAAAAGATAGATTTAGATCCAGAACAAATTGAAGATATTTATCAAAAAATAGAAGATTTAGGCGTAGAAATTCTTGGAGAAAAAGGAGAAATTATACTACTTGAAAAGAGCGAAGACCAAGAAGATTATGAAAAAGAAGATATAAAAGAAACGCTTGCTGTACCCAAAGGAATCAATGTCGACGATCCAGTGAGAATGTATTTAAAAGAAATAGGTAAGATAGATTTGCTTACAGGAGATGAAGAAGTATCACTTGCTAAGAGAATGCTAGATGGAGATGAAGTTGCAAAGAAAAAGCTAGCAGAAGCTAATCTTAGACTTGTGGTTAGCATAGCTAAAAGATATGTAGGTAGAGGAATGTTATTTTTAGACCTTATTCAAGAAGGTAACTTAGGGCTCATGAAAGCTGTTGAGAAATTTGATTATGAAAAGGGATTTAAATTTAGTACCTATGCGACTTGGTGGATAAGGCAGGCAATCACAAGAGCTATAGCTGATCAAGCTAGAACTATAAGAATCCCAGTTCATATGGTTGAAACAATAAATAAACTAGTTAGAGTACAAAGACAATTAGTTCAAGAGCTAGGAAGAGATCCAACGCCTGAAGAAATAGGCGAACAGATGGATATGGATGTAGAGAGAGTTAGGGAAATAATGAAGATAGCCCAAGAACCAGTATCTCTTGAAACTCCTATAGGTGAAGAAGAAGATAGTCATCTAGGTGATTTTATACCAGACGAAGAAGTGTTGGCACCAGCAGATGCAGCTACATTTACAATGTTAAGGGAACAATTAATAGAAGTTTTGGATAGTTTGACTCCGAGGGAACAAAATGTCTTGAGACTTAGATTTGGATTAGATGATGGAAGAGCTAGGACATTGGAAGAAGTAGGAAGACAATTTGAAGTTACAAGAGAAAGAATTAGACAAATTGAAGCTAAAGCTCTTAGAAAATTAAGGCATCCAAGTAGAAGCAAAAAATTAAAAGATTTTCTTGAATAATAAGATTTGCATAGTATGCGAATCTTATTTGTAATTCAATAAAAGCAATCTGGTAATATGTCAAGAGATAAATTTTAAGTAAAAGAAAAGAACCTATTAAAAAAGGGTAACTCAAATAAAACCTATTGGTTTTAGTCAAAAAACAGGTTTGAAGTTAAATGTATTTTATTGTGTCCCTCCGACTTTATCACCGGAGTAGATTTGATTTTTAGTCAGCAATCCAAAAATCAGGCGTACTAATTTACGAGATGTAAGTGCGAGTGCTCTTTTATGTTGGTGAGTCGTTGTTTCACCAAACTTCTTGTTGTAAAAAACTTTGTACTCTAATATATATCTTCTAACACTGTTAGCAGCTTCAATTAGATAATATCTAAGATACTTGTTACCAGTTTTAGTCATATAGGTTTTATCAGAATCATAGTTACCCGATTGCTTAGTTCTCCAAGTAAGGCCTGCATACTTAGCTAAGGCATTGTTGGACTCAAAAACATTAATAGATCCAATCTCAGAAAGTATACCAGCTGCAAGTACAGGACCAATACCGGGAATGCTCATAAGAGATTGATATTCACTAGTATTTAAACCTTTAATATTTTTCTCAATAGCTTTATCAATGCTTTTGACTTCTGTTTCAAAAGTCTTAATAACATTAAAAGAAGAAGCAAGAGATATATTTAAAGGCTCATATAATACCTTATCTAGACGATAAGAATCTCTTGCTGCTTTCTGTAAAAGTTTAGCAGTAGCTTCGGGGTCTTTAAAACGGTTTTTACCTTTCTCTTTTACAAAACTAACCAAGTCTTCAAGAGAAGAATAGGTAATATCATCTAGAGATAAAAACTCAGTTAAAACAGCCATAGAAGTAGCACCATAATTGTTAGAAAAGGGCTTTTCTTCTTTATCAAGTACAGCTAATTGACTGAATTTAAGATATATATTAGAAACCATATATGTTTTTTCACGAGTAATGCATTCAACTAGATGAAGTCTATGACGAGTCAGTCTTTGAAGAGCAAGGAACTGAGAGCCACGCCAAGGAGAGGAAGATATACGACCACATCTAGCAAAATCAGCAATCACAAAAGCATCTAGTGGATCTGTTTTATCCATATCAACAAAAGACTTTCTGTAGTTAACAATAGTCTTTGGATTAAGGCAATAGACCTTAGTATTAAAAGGCAATAACTCTTCACTAGAAGATAAAAAGTTAGCTATGTGAACGCTATATACAGAAGTAGATTCTAGGGCAATAACAGCATTTTCAAGTTCTTTAGATAACAAACAATCTAAGATGGATTGTAAAATGGACTCAGCACCATTTTGATCATTTAAAGCCTTTAGGTTAAGAAGTTTATTGCCCTCAAAATCAAGAGCACATAAGACGTTAGTCTTAGAGCTTACATCAATACCAACAAATAAAGTGTTAAGAAATTTGTTCTTCATAATATCACCATCTTTCGATTTTAATGGAGAACAATTAGTAAAAGAGATGCAGCATCTGAGTTGGAGGATTATGATAATTAAGTCAGGAAG
>CAYRYO010000006.1:0-61523 GCA_964428475.1 uncultured Tissierellaceae bacterium | reverse complement strand
TATTCACCTATACATATATATATAATGTTAAGGATTATATAATTTATAGTTATAATTTTAAATTAAGGAGGGAAAGATGTGGAAGTATTTGATATATACAAAGATATTTCAGAGAGAACAGACGGAGATATTTACGCTGGTATTGTAGGTCCAGTAAGAACAGGAAAATCCACATTCATAAAAAAATTTATGGAATTACTTGTTTTACCCAATATTGAAAACAAGCATAAAAAAGAAAGAGCAAAAGATGAATTACCATTAAGTGGATCTGGCAAAACAATAATGACTACAGAGCCTAAATTTGTGCCAAATGAAGCAGTGGAGCTCACAATAGGAGAAAATGTAAATTTTAAAGTAAGGATGGTGGATTGTGTAGGATATCTAGTTAATGGGGCAATAGGGCATGAAGAAGATTATGCACCTAGAATGGTAACTACACCTTGGTATGAAAAGGAAATTCCTTTTGAGGAAGCTGCAGAAATAGGCACTAGAAAGGTAATTGCAGATCATTCTACCATAGGGCTTGTAGTTACAACGGATGGATCTATAACAGATATTGATAGATCGAATTATATAAAAGCAGAAGAAAGGGTTATATCTGAATTAAAAGAACTTAAAAAGCCTTTTGTAATTATACTTAATTCAAAACATCCAAATCTTGATAGCACTATAGCTTTAAAAGAAAGTTTACAAGGGAAATATGGAGTTTCTGTAGTATCATTAGATTGTTTGAATATGAATACCTTAGATATAGAAAAAGTATTTGAAAAGTTACTTTATGAATTTCCAGTAAAGGAAGTAAACATTAATCTTCCTAAATGGATAGAAGGCTTACCAAGAAAACACTGGATAAAAATTAATATTTTAAATTCGTTGAGAGAGACAATAGAAGGACTTCAAAAGCTAAATGAGGTTTCAGATTTTCTAAGTCCTTTAAAGGACCTAGAAATAGTAGATAATATAGAACTTTCTGAGATTAAACTAGGAGAGGGGATAGTACATTCAAAAATAATAATTGATGAATCACTATTCTATAATGTATTAAAAGAAATGACGGGATATTCTATTGAAGGAGACTATCAATTGCTTGGACTTATTTCAAAATTATCTGATACTAAGAAAAGTTATGATAAAATAGAAAAAGCTTTAGTAGAAGCGAAGGAAATAGGATATGGACTAGTAAGCCCTAGCTTAGATGAACTAGAACTAGCTGAGCCAGAGATATACAAACAGGGTAACAGGTATGGAATAAAACTAAAAGCGACAGCTCCATCTCTTCATGTATTACGTGCAGATATAGCTACGGAAGTATCTCCACTTATAGGAACAGAAAAACAATCAGAAGATTTAATACAAGATCTATTAAAGGAGTTTGAAGGGGAACCTTCAAAAATATGGCAATCAAATTTATTTGGAAAATCCCTTTATGATTTAGTAAATGAGCAATTACAAGATAAATTAAATACAATGCCAGAGGATGCTAGACAAAAACTTAGAAAAGCTCTTGAGAGAATTATCAATGATGGTAGTGGTGGTTTGATTTGTATAATAATTTAGAAAATAAATAAAAAGTACTAGGATAATTAATTATCCTAGTACTTTTTATTTATTTCATACTATTTATAGTCAGAAGGTTTTAAATATAACAATACTGTGTTATAATGTGTCTATATATTATATGGAGGTGGAGATTTGTTTTATTATTTGTATAATATCTTTATTATGTTATTTATCGTTAGTTGCTTTGGATATATGTTTGTTATATTAAAAGAAAAGATATATCTTAAAAGAAATATTATACTTATAGATAAAAAATCTATAAAACAAGAACATATAGATGAAGCTGATATGAAAGAATTTATTCTAGATGGAAATAAAATGAAATCCGGAGATGAAATAAAACTAATAACTAAAGAAAAAAGGAAATACAATGGAATATTAATAGGTGCAAAAAAGATAGAGAAGAAGATAATGATAATAACACATAAAGATGAAATAAAGTCTTTTAGTATAGATAGTATATTTAGATTAAAAGTCACTAGCAAGTATGGAAAATTCTTTTAATAGCATTGCACTTATATTGAGGATGATTTAAATGTCATATATTAAGGTACAAAAGATAAGAAAAAGAAAGAAAATAGTAGGACTGCTTGTAGTGGTTTTAGCCTTATATTTATTTTTAAAACCAATTATTAATATTATTTCGGGAGGGTTAAAGACAACACTTCCAAGCAAAGAAACATTGGTAGAGTCAATAAAAGGCGAAGGTTTTTTTATAAGAAGTGAAAAAGTAATTAAATCAGATATAAATGGCATATTAAAAAAAACGGTTGATGAGGGTTCTAGAGTAGGAGCAGGTATTGAAGTTGCAAGTATCCACAGTTTGAAAGATAGCTCTTCTTTAGAACGAGAGATAGTAGAGATTGAACAAGCGATTATATCTTTAGAGAAAGCTGAAAGCAAAGTAGATCTTTTAGAAAACGAAAAAGATAATTTAGAAGACTTAAGATTGTGTAAAATAGAACAAATTCAAAGAAATATTATAAATAAAGATTACAAAGATATAAATATTACAAAAAGAGAATTAGTTTCATATGAACAAAAGCAAAATGATGTTAATTTTTCAGGTAATTTAGCGAGTGAAAGCATAGAAAGCCTAAAATCCAGAAAAGATAAAATAATGGAGGAAATAAATACAAACAATATAAAATATTACACACAAAACGCAGGGATGATTTCATATAAAGTAGATAACTATGAAGATATTTATATTCCAAGGGATTTCGAAAAATATACTTACGAAAAGCTAAATAGTGATGATTATATAAAACAAAATAATACAAAAGGACATAGTGAAGAAGTTGACATGGAAGTATCTGTAGGACAAACCATATATAAATTATTAGATGACTTTGAGTGGTATTTAGCAATTAAATTAGATAATTTAAAAGATACAACAGATTTAGACTTAAATAAGGCTGTTAATGTTAAAATAGATGGGGAAGATTTACAAATCAAAGGTAATATAGTTAATATAAATAAAAGCAATAATACTGCAGTGGTAGTAATAAAATTTAATACTATGATGTATAAGTTTTATAACAATAGGGTATCTATGGTAGAATTGATAAAGAGCAAGATTAATGCATTTAAAATACCAAATGAATCAATAATAAAAAATAATGGACAAGATGGAGTTTATATAAAAAACAAGGGTGGAATAGTAGAATTCAAGCCTGTGGTTAAAATAAAAGAAATAGGCGAGTATGCCTATATACAAACTGGAGATAATAGCTCGAATGTATATTTAAAAAAAGATTCAAAACCATTAAAAACTATAAATATGTTTGATGAAATAATTTTAAACACAAAAAACATAAGAGTAGGAGATATTGTAAATTAAGATGGAGGAGATTAACATATTAATACAAGAAAATATATCTATAGTAAATGAAAATATAGAAAAGGCATTATCTAAATCAGGAAGAATAGGAGAAAATGTTGAGCTTATAGCAGTCACTAAAACTGTAGATTTAGAAAATATTAATATAGCTATTGATGCAGGAATAAAAAGTATTGGAGAAAACAAGGTCCAAGAATTAGAATTTAAAATAGATCAAATAAACAAATTTGTAGACTATCATATGATAGGTCATCTTCAAACAAATAAAGTGAAAAATCTTATTGGAAAAACTAAATTGATTCATTCTTTAGATAGATTGTCATTAGCAAAAGAATTAAATAAAAGATCTAAAAAACAGGATTTAGTGACAGATGTTTTGATACAAGTAAATGTTTCTGAAGAGGAAAGTAAATTTGGTATTAAGGTAGAGGAGGCATTTGGCTTTATAGAATCTATATTATCTATGGATAATATAAGAATAAAAGGTTTAATGACTATAGCTCCACATATTGAAGAGGAAAAGAAATTGAGAAGTATATTTAGAGAATTATATGAATTACAAGAGAGTATTAAAAGAGAAAATTACAGTGAGCTTTCAATGGAATATCTTTCAATGGGAATGACAAATGACTATGTTGCTGCTATTGAAGAAGGGTCGAATATGATTAGAGTTGGAAGAGGTATTTTTGGAGATAGAAATTACTAGGAGGGGTAAAATGGGTAATGTAATGAATAAAATAAAATATTTTATAGGCGTACAAGATTTGGAAGAAGATGAAGAAATGTACGAAGATGATTATGAAGAGGATGATTATGATACGAACATACCATCAAAGGCATTAAAATCTAAAAAGGTAAATAATAAAGTTTTAAATATCCATACTAATAGTAATATGAAAATAATAGTACATGAACCACTTAGCTATGATGAAGCACCTGGAATTATTGACGATTTAAAATATAGGAAAACTGTGATAGTAAATTTAGAACAATTGGAATCAGCAACTAAAAAACAAATTTTTGACTTTATCAATGGAGGATTATATGCTATGGAGGGAAATATCCAAAAGGTAACAAAAGATATATTTATATTTGCTCCAGATAATGTAGAAATTGATGGTTTAAAAGATGAGCTTAAAAACAAGGGGATATTCTCTTGGTAAAAAGGAGTAGAGAGTATAGATGATATTACTTTATAAGGCTATAATGACCTTAATTAGATTGATAGAAATACTTATTTTTGTGAGGATAGTTCTGTCTTTTTTAAACATGGGAGGCAGAGGTACAATCTCAAGCTTTATACATGAACTTACAGAGCCTATACTTGGTCCAGCTAGACAAATCATAGACAAAACAGGAATAAATACAGGAATGTTTGACTTTTCACCGATAATTGCAATTCTCATTTTAAGAATAATAGGTAACATTGCCTATAGGTTGTTAGTATAAATGGTGAAAATATGTTTATAGATGTAGAAAACAGCTTATCTCATATAAGAGATTCTGATAAAAAACTTAAAATAAGAAGGATCATTGATAAGATTCAAATGGTATCTAGAAATCATGTCAAAGAGTCTACTGACTTTCTTGATCCATATGAAAGGGATTTAGCACACTCTATACTTAATAAGTTTTCTGAGTTGATGTATACAGAAAATGGAGGATTTAAGGAGGCAGAGAGGAAGATAATTACTATTTTCCCTGATTATATTGAAAATATAATAGATGATGACATTGAAGTTTTAAGAGTTAAAGTAGATATAAAGAATTTAAGCCACAAGGATTTTTTAGGTGCATTAATGAATTTGGGTATAATCAGAAATAAAGTAGGAGATATTTTACTATATGATAATTACGCAGATATTATATGTAAAAAAGAGATAGCTGATTTTATAATTTTCAATCTAGAGAAGGTTGGAAATAAAAATGTAAAGGTGGAAAAATCTTCTATAGATGAATTAGCTTCAACGCCATTAGAATTTAAAGAGATTTTTAAAATCATATCTTCTCTGAGATTAGATTCATATATTAGTGCTTGCTATAATTTGTCCAGGAGTAATAGTATAAAAATGATTCAATCAGGAAAAGTAAAAGTAAATTGGAAAGAAATAGAGAAGGGTTCTACTGAACTAAATGAAGGAGATATGATATCTGTAAAAGGCTATGGTAGGTCTATTTTATATTCTACTGGAGGCCTTACGAAAAAAGAGAATATAAAAGCTATTATAAGAATACTAATATAAATGGAGTGAAGTCGATGATTACACCATTAGATATACAAAACAAAGAATTTAAAAAATCTATGATGGGTTATAAAACTAAAGATGTTGATGGGTATTTAGATTTTATTAATACTGACTATGAAAAGCTATATAGAGAAAATGTAGAATTAAAGGATAAAATAGGTGTATTAACAGATCAAATAAAACAGTATAATAGCCTAGAGGAAACTTTGAAAAACACCTTGGTGGTTGCTCAATCCACAGCAGATGAAGTTACAAAATCAGCTAGAAAAAAATCAAATTTAATAGTTGAGGAAGCAGAGTTAAAAGCTAAAAACAAAGTAAACGACGCCTTAGATGAAGTTAAGCATATAAAAATAGAATATGAACAATTAAAAAAGGAAATGCTTATATTTAAATCTAGATATGAATCATTTATTAAATCTCAATTAAGTACATTGGAAGATTTTTATAATGATTTTGAAGATGGAAGTAAAAGGATAGATGATTCGAGCGTTAAACAATTAGAAAATCTAAAAGAGTTAGAAAAACTAGAGGAATTAGAAGAATCAACAGACCATATAGATGAAATAGAGGCGGAGTAGCCTCTTTTTTTCTTCTATAAATATAAAGTTACATATTGGGGGCAGAAAATTGAGTTTTATTTTATCTTTTTTTATTATACTTATAGACCAGATTACCAAGCATTTTGCAATAATTAAATTAAAGGGAAATACATCAAATATAATTATTCCAGAATTTTTTAAATTAGTGTATGTTGAAAATTATGGTGCTGCATTTGGAATATTAAAGCATAAAAAGATTTTTTTCATAGTAATTACACTTATAGTTATAGCAATTATCTCATTGTTTTTATTTAAATATTCCAGTAAATTAAATATATTTATGCAAATTGGATTGGGACTTTTGCTTGGTGGTGCAATTGGAAATTTAATAGATCGAATTAGGTTTGGATATGTTGTGGATTTTATAAGTATTAGGCTATTTAATAGGTACGAGTATCCTGTGTTTAATATTGCTGATATGGCTATTGTGGTAGGTACTGTTATTATACTTATATTAATATTATTTGACAAAGAGAGGACTTAGGATGGTTTATGGATATAATTAAAATTAAAGTTGAAGAGGATAAAAATGATAGACTAGACTATTTTGTAGCTTTAAATATAGATGAATTATCTAGGTCATATGTTAAAAAGCTTATAAATGATGAGCTCGTATTAGTAAATGGAAAAAAGACTAAATCAAGTTATATAGTTAAGAATGGTGATAGCATTGAGGTAAATATCCCTAAACCTAAAAAGATAGAAGCTGAGCCAGAAGATATACCTATTGATATTATATATGAAGATGATGATTTGCTAGTGGTCAATAAGCCACAAGATATGGTAGTACATCCAGCTGCAGGAAATATAAATGGAACTTTAGTAAATAGCCTGCTTTTTAATGTTTCAAATTTGTCCTCTATAAATGGATGTATTAGACCGGGGATAGTACATAGACTTGATAAAGATACTTCAGGGCTACTTGTAGTAGCTAAAAATGATATAAGCCACAGAAAACTCTCTGATAGCTTAAAGAATAGAGATATAAAAAGAGTATACAGAGCATTGGTTCATGGCAGAGTAAAAGTAGATAGTGGGACAATAGATGCACCTATAGGAAGGCATCCAGTTCATAGAAAAAGGATGGCAGTTACAAAAAAAAATAGCAAAACAGCTGTAACCCATTATACTGTGATAGACAGATATGACGATTTTACTTTATTGGAATTACGTCTTGAAAGTGGAAGAACTCATCAAATAAGAGTACATCTTTCTTATATAAATCATCCAGTAGTGGGAGATCCTGTGTATTCAAGTAGGAAAAATAAGTTTGCTTTAGAAAAACAAATGCTTCACGCATATAATATAGGGTTAAATCATCCTACAAGCAATGAATATATAGAATTCACACAAGATCTACCTGAATACTTCAAAGAAATTTTGATGAAATTAGAAAGTGAAAGGAAGTAGTGGGTATATGAATATCAAGGCAGTCATACTAGATGAAAAATCAATTCAAAGGGCTACAACCAGGATAGCTCATGAAATACTTGAAAAGAATAAAGGAATAAAAGATATAATTTTTTTGGGGATTAAGACTAGAGGGGTTCCTCTTGCTGAGAGATTGTCTGAAAAAATTGACGAAATAGAAGGCGGAAAAGTGCCAGTTTTATTTTTGGATATCACTTTATATAGAGATGATCTTACAGAAATTAATGATCAGCCAATAGTGAATAAAGATATAAATATAGATATATGTGGAAAGACAATCATCTTAGTTGATGATGTGATATATACTGGAAGAACTGTCAGGGCTGCCCTTGATGCCATTTCAAAGAAAGGAAGGCCATCAAGAGTACAATTGGCTGTTTTAATAGACAGAGGGCATAGGGAGCTTCCTATACGTCCTGATTATGTAGGAAAAAATCTCCCCACTTCAAAAGAAGAAAATGTAAAGGTTAAATTAAGAGAAATTGATAATGAAGATAAAGTTGTAATCATTAAATGACATTTATTTGAATATAAAAGCCTTAGAAATATTAAATTCTTCTAAGGCTTTTATATTATTGTTTCTTTAGTGTTCTTAAGTGTCCTTTTGAAGGACTGATATTTATAGTTTTAAAATTTTCATATATTACCATACCTGCTTTTGCACCCTTTGGTTTTTTTACATTTTTCCTTTGTGTATAATCTATATTTACATGTTTTGAATTTTTTCCTTTACTGTAATATGCAGCTAGTATTGCTGCATCTTCCAAAGTTGAATCAGGAATTTCTTCTCCCTTACTTCCTATGATGACATGTGATCCAGGCATTCTTTGAACATGCATCCAAATATCTGATCTATTTGAAGATTTAAAAGTCAAGTAATCATTTTGTCTATTATTTTTACCTACATATATATCTATATTATCCCTAGATATATAATGATGCGGCTTACTGATTTTAATCTTTTTCGATCGTTTATCTTTTTTAGAAGTTTTCAAATATCCCTCTTGAATCAATTCTTCTTTTATTTCATCTATTTCATAGATTTCAGTTGAATTTTCTAAACTTATAATTACATTTTCAAGATAGTCTATTTCATTTTTGGTTTGAGGAATTTGCTTTAATAGTAAATTATGTGCAGTTTTAAGCTTTGAATATTTTTTATAATATTTTTGAGCATTTTGAACTGGTAAAAGCTTTATACTTAAAGGAACAGATATTGACTTCATATTTTCATCATAAAAGTTATCAAGTTCTATTCTATCTACACCTCTGGGAATATTGTGAAGATTAGCAGAAATCAAATCTCCATATATTTTATATTTTTCCCGTTCTTTACTTTCAAGCAATTCATTTTTTTGTTTTCCCAACTTGCTTTTAGCCCGATCAAGTTTAACTGATATAGATTTTTTCATGGAATTTGATTTTTGTGTTATTCTATCCGAATTATCTTTCAGTTTAAAATACTTATCTAGTATATTAGAGATGGAATCCGATCTAGATTTATATGCATTTCCAAATTGATTTAAATCCAGTGCATAAAATGCAATTATATTATCGTCGTCATCCATTATAATTAAAGGGCTGTAGCTATTTGTTTTAATTTTATTTATTAAATGACTAAAAGAAATGAATAGTTTCTCTTTATCATCAGCTTCTAAAACACCTATATTTTTATCAATATCAATATTTGCTTTAAAACAAATTTCTCTACCTAGAAGCGGACTAATTCCTATATAATTAAAATAAAAAAACTTAACTATCTTCAGATTGTCCTTAGAAGCATTTAAGCAATTATAAAAATCATCTTTACTACTATTTAAAGGATTTATTTTATCTTGGTCTGGTGGACTTATATACTCTATACCTGGAATTATCATTCGAATTCGACTCATATCTTCATAGACTCTTTTAACTGAATCTATGATAATTTTACTTTCTTTGTTTATGAGTATTATATTGCTGTGTTTTCCCATTATCTCTACTATGATTCTATTTTCTGTCGTTTGACCTAGTTCATCTTTTGCAGATATATCTATAAATACAATTCTATCTAGTGAAGATTGTTCTATGTTTAATATTGTTCCTCCAGTTAAGTGTTTTCTAAGGAGCATACAAAACATAGGAGGTTCTTTTGGGTTTTCTTTTGAATATTTGGTTAAGTGTATTCTGGGATTGTTACTACTTGATGATATTACAAGCTTGTAATTTTCTCCCTTACTGTATATTTTTAAAAAAATTTCATCTTTTTCTTGTTGATATACTTTATCTATTCTTCCACCAATTAACTTATCTTTTAATTCATTTACTACGGATCTAGTTACTATACCATCAAATGACATTTTGATACCTCCAATGAAAACTTATTATATTAAAGTATAACATATAGAAGGGGAAAATATAAATAATAAAAAAGAATTGTTAAGATTTTGTAATAAACTATAGATAAATGATATACTAAAGGTTATAATTTATGTTTAGGACTAATATAATGTAATTTATAAAAAGAGGTGTAGATATGATAAAAAGTATGACAGGTTTTGGTAGAGGGGAATGTGCCAATAATAGATATAATTTAAAAGTAGAGATAAAGGCTGTTAATCATAGGTATAATGATATAACTATAAAGATGCCGAGGCATATGATTTACTTAGAAGAAAATATAAAAAAAGTAGTGAAAAAATATATATCAAGGGGCAAAGTTGATATATATTTAAATTTAGAATATATAGATGGGTCCCCTGTAGATATAAAAGTAGATATGGAACTTGCTAAATCATATAAAAAGGCACTAGATACAATAAACAATGAGCTAAATTTAGGTGGGGATATTAGAATAAATAATGTCTTATCTTTATCAGATATAATAAAGACAGAGAAAAGGGGAATAGATGAGGGAGCAATTTGGGAAGTAGTAGAACAATCTCTTAAGATGGCAATAGATGATATAATGAGTATGAAAACAAGAGAAGGTAAAGAACTTGAAATTGATATGGTTTCTCATTTAATGGAAATTGAAAAAATATTAGATAAGATTGAAGAAAGATCTCCTGTAGTTGTAATTGAATATAAAGACAAATTAAAAATAAGAATAAATGAGTTATTAGAAAACAATACAAGTATAGACGAGGAAAGATTAATCCATGAAGTAGCATACTTTGCAGATAAAAGTAATGTCAACGAAGAAATAATTAGACTTAAAAGTCATATAAAACAATTTCAAAGTATATTACAAG
Organism: uncultured Tissierellaceae bacterium; assembly: GCA_964428475.1. Lineage (GTDB taxonomy): Bacteria > Bacillota > Clostridia > Tissierellales > Tissierellaceae > JARICQ01. The sequence continues at coordinate 50,608 of CAYRYO010000006.1, read as the reverse complement.
AAGATACTGTTGGTAGGAAGTTAGATTTTTTGATACAGGAGATGAATAGAGAGATAAATACTATAGGGTCTAAAGCCAATGATGGTTTAATATCTACTTCAGTAGTAGATATTAAAGCTGAGATAGAAAAGATAAGGGAACAGGTTCAAAATGTAGAATAAAGGAAGTGTTACAGTGAGTGTAAAATTAATTAATATAGGATTTGGAAATATTGCATCTGCAGAAAGGATAGTATCAGTAGTAAGCCCTGACTCTGCCCCTATAAGAAGAATGGTACAAGAAGCACGAGATAAAGGGATTTTAATAGATGCTACTTATGGAAGAAAGACAAGAGCTGTTATAATAACAGATAGCGGACATATAATATTAACTCCAGTCCAACCAGAAACCATTGCAAATAGATTTAACCAAGATGATGAAGACTAGTACAAAGGTGGTGTTTAGATATGTCAAAAGGATTTTTGCTTATTATATCTGGTCCAGCAGGTACAGGAAAGGGAACTGCATGTAAAGAGTTGCTTAAGAGAAATGATGATATTATATATTCTATTTCTGCAACTACCAGAAAACCAAGGGTCGGGGAAGAAGATGGAGTAAATTATTTTTTTACTGATAATGAAAATTTTGAAAATATGGTAGGAAACAACAAGTTTTTAGAATATGCACATGTTCACACAAATTACTATGGTACACCTAAAGACTTTGTTATAGATCAAGTGGAAAAGGGTGAAATAGTACTACTAGAGATAGATGTCCAAGGTGCACTTCAAATAAAGAAAAACTATTCGGAAGCAGTGTTTATATTTTTATTACCACCAACCATGGAAGAGCTTAAAAATAGAATAATAAAAAGAGGAACGGAATCAACTGAAGATATAGAGAGAAGATATAAAAATGCATTTAAAGAAATAGAATTTCTAGGTAAATACGACTATTTTGTAATAAATGATAAAATTGAAAAAGCTGTAGAAGATATAGAATCAATAATTAGAGCAGAAAGACTTAGGGTTAAAAGATATTCAAATTTAAAAAATGAAATTTTAGGGAGAGATTGATATGATAGAATATAATATGTTAAATCCTTCATTTAGAGAATTGGCTGAAAGAGGAGATAGTAGGTACACACTTGTGATATTAGCTTCAAAGAGAGCTAGAAAAATAATAGAAGGTGAAGAATCTTTGGTAGAAACTGATTCAAAGAAGCCTGTTAGCATAGCATTAGAAGAAATAATGGCAGATAAGATTACTTATAGAAGATTAGCAAATGAAGATAGTATTAAGTAGGTGATAAATATGTTAAAGAATAAAACAATTGTATTGGGCGTAACAGGTGGTATTGCTATATACAAGTCAGTTGATTTAGTTAGTAGATTGAGGAAACGTGGAGCAAATGTTGAGGTAATAATGACAGATGCTGCTAGAGAATTTGTCACTCCTTTGACTTTTCAGACTATGTCTGAGAATATAGTCCATACTGAGATGTTTGCTTTATTAAATCGTGTAGATGTAGAACATATATCACTTGCTCAAAAGGCAGATGTTATTTTAATTGCTCCAGCGTGTGCGAATACAATAGGCAAAGTGGCAGGTGGGATAGCAGATAATCTCTTAACTACTGTGGTAATGGCAGCCACTTCAAAGGTTATATTTGTGGCAGCTATGAACACTAAAATGTATGAAAACCCAATAGTTCAAGAGAATATAGATAAATTAAAAAAGCTAGGATATGAATTTATAGAACCTACAGTAGGTTTGCTTGCTTGTGGAGACTATGGTTCTGGTAAGATGGCTGAACCTGAAGATATAGTTGAATATTTAGAAGATTTTTTTATGGAAAAAGATTTAAAGGGAACAAAGATGATAATCACTGCAGGACCGACTAGAGAACCCCTAGATCCGGTTAGATATATTAGCAATCACTCCAGTGGGAAAATGGGGTATAATATTGCAAAAAATGCGGTAAGTAGAGGAGCAGAAGTCGTTCTTATAAGTGGTCCTAGCTCATTAGAAGCTCCAAAGGGAGTAAATCTAATAAATGTAACTACCACAGATGATATGTTTAAAGCTGTTGAAAGTAAATTTGACAATACGGATGTCCTTATAAAAGCAGCTGCACCTTCAGACTATAGGCCTGAGAGTATTTCAAAAGAAAAAATAAAAAAACAAAGTGATATAGATAGTTTAAATATAAAATATGTAAAAAACCAAGATATTGCTAAATATTTTGGAAATAAAAAGAAAGATCAAATAGTAGTAGGATTTGCAGCAGAGACTAACAATCTCCATCAATATGCAAAAGAAAAATTAAAAAAGAAAAATTTAGACTTTATAGTTGCTAATGATATAACTATGGAAGGTGCAGGTTTTAATAAAGATACAAATATAGTTAGCATTATTGATAATCATGGAAATATAGTAGAATATCCTAAGATGAATAAAAATGAAGTTGCAAGTATTATCTTGGATAAGATAAAATATATATTAGATGCTAAAGCTAGATTTTAATCTAGCTTTTCAATTTGCTATACAAGGGAATGAATACTTTGAATATAAAATATGCAGAAATAATAATAAATAATAAAAACTCAAAAGTGGACAGACCATTTACTTACATAGTAGATGGTAATTTAAGCGCCTTACTTAAGATAGGAATGCGAGTGATAGTACCATTTGGAGCTGGAAATAAATTAATCAAAGGGGTAGTTATAAATATATTAGATGAATTTCATGAAAACTATAAATTAAAGAAGATCATTGATATAATAGATGACAAACCATTAATATCAGAAAGTTTAATAAGATTAAGTATGTGGATGAGGGAAGAATATCTATCCAGTTACATAGAGTGCTTTAAACAAATTTTTCCACCCGGAGATTTTAAACAGATAAATACATTTATAAGTTTAAAAGGTAATTATTCTATTAAAGATTTAACAGATGAAGAAACAAATATATTAGAGTATCTTTTAGAGAAAGATACAGTATCTCTCGAAGAATTAAAGATGAATGTCAAACAATCTGGCATAAACAGTATATTGCATTCTATGGAAAATAAAGATGTAGTATTGACTTATATAGATATAAATTCTAAAGTAGAAAAAAAATATGAGAAACAAGTGAAATTTGTTGATAATGAGATTGATATAGAAGAAATAAAAAAAATAGTAGGATCTAGAGCAAAAAAACAAAGAGAAATAGCTGAATTTTTATACGGCGTAAAAGAAATTTCATTTAAAGAGTTATCTACTGTCTTAAACACTACACTAAGTACTGTGAGGGCTCTTGAAGAAAAGGGTATAATAGAGATATATGAAAAACAAGTAAATAGAGATCCAATAAAGATTGAAATACCAAAATATGAAAAACATATACTTTCTTCTGAACAAAGATACATATATGAAGATATATATAATAATTTTGAAAACAATAAAGACAATAAATTTTTGATTAGAGGAGTAACAGGAAGTGGAAAAACAGAGATTTATCTTCAATTAGTAGAAGCTATGATTAAAAGAGGGAAGGGATCGATAGTATTAGTTCCTGAGATTTCGCTTACTCCTCAAACTATAGATAGATTTGTAGGAAGATTTGGAGATTTAGTAGCAGTTATTCACAGCAGACTAAGCTACGGAGAAAGATTTGATGAATGGAGAAAAATTAAAAATGGAACAGTGAAAATAGTGGTAGGAGCCCGCTCTGCTGTTTTTGCACCATTTAAAGATTTGGGTCTAATAGTAATAGATGAAGAACATGAGTCGACCTACAAAGCTTCTCAAAATCCAAAATACGATACTATAGATGTAGCATCAAAAAGGGTAGATATTGAAGATGCATTTTTAGTGCTAGGATCAGCAACTCCATCGCTAGAATCCTATTATAAATCTTTAAATGGAGATATCAAACTTTTAGAATTAGAACAAAGAGTCAATAATTACGAACTTCCAAAAGTAGATGTAATAGATATGAGAGAAGAGTTAAAAGATGGTAACAAATCAATGTTTAGTCGTGAATTATATAAATCCATAGGAGAAAATTTAAAACAAAAGAAACAAACTATATTATTTTTAAATAGAAGAGGATTTTCTACATTTGTGTCATGTAGAGGGTGTGGATATGTGGTGAAATGCAATAATTGTGATATATCTATGACATACCATAGAAATATAGACAAGCTTAGATGCCATTATTGTGGTTTATCTATAGCACCACCTCACATTTGTCCTATATGTAAGAGTAAATATATAAGATATTTTGGTGTAGGAACAGAGCAAGTAGAGGAATATACAAAGAAGATGTTTCCTGATGCAAAAGTAGCTAGAATGGACTTCGATACTACAAGTAAAAAAGGTAGCTATGATAGAATACTTGGATCTATGAAAAAAAAACAAATAGATATTTTGATAGGTACACAGATGATTTCTAAGGGATTAGATTTTAAAGATGTAACTTTAGTAGGAGTTATTGCCGCTGATACATCCTTGAATTTGCCTGATTTTAGAGCACCTGAAAGAACATTCCAGCTGATAACTCAAGTTGCGGGAAGATCTGGAAGAGGAGAATGTGAAGGAAAAGTAATAGTTCAAACTTACGATCCAGATCATTATAGTATTGTGTTATCTAAAGAACATGATTATAAATCCTTCTATAAGAATGAAATAGAGCTAAGGAAGTCCTTTATGTACCCACCTTTTTGTAGTATGATAAACATATTACTATATGGTGAAAATGAAAAACAAGTAAAGTCCTTAGCTCACAATATCTACAAATTAATATATAAGGAAGCTGTAGATATAGATGAAAAGGATAAAAAAGACTATATAATAGGACCTAATCCAGCGCCTTTGGAAAAAATAAAAAATAATTACAGATGGCATATTATTTTAAAAACAGAAAAACAAAACATGGATAGTTTTAAATCTATATTAAAAAGGGTATTAATACAAAATGAATATAATTTGAATATAAAAGATATTAAGATAAGTATAGATATTAATCCAAATTCTATATTATAGGAGGAATAAAAAATGGCACTCAGAAAAATTAGATTATCAGATGATCCAATTCTTAGGAAAAAATCAAAGGAAATAGGAGATGTGACAGATAGGATTAAAGTTCTGTTAGATGATATGGTAGAGACTATGAATTATGAAGATGGTGTGGGATTAGCTGCACCCCAGATAGGTGTTCTTAGGAGAGTTGTTGTTATAGATATAGGAGAAGGACCTATAAAAATTATCAATCCAATTATAGTTGAACAAGAAGGGGAAAAGATAGATATTGAAGGATGCTTGTCAGTTCCTGGCAGATCAGGCACTGTAAAGAGGCCAGAAAGAGTAAAAATAAAATATAAAGATATTAATGGACACGATAAGTTGTTAGAAGGCACCGGGCTACTCGCAAGAGCTATATGCCACGAAATAGATCATTTAGAAGGGATACTTTATATAGATAAGATAATAGAAGAAATTGAAATAGAAGAGGATGAAGAAGATGGAAGAGAGTAAGATAAAGGTTGTCTTTATGGGTACGCCAGATTTTGCAGTTCCTTCATTAAACTCTATTTACAATGCTGGATATTCCATTGAAGCAGTTATCACACAAAAGGATAAAAAAAGAGGAAGAGGGAAAAAACTTCAATATACACCTATAAAGCAAAAAGCATTGGAGCTTGGCATTAAAGTGCTTCAACCAGATAGTATAAATAGTGATGAAACAAAAAAACTACTTTATGAAATAAATCCAGATTTTATAGTGGTAGTTGCATATGGTCAGATACTAAAAAAAGATATTTTAAATATGCCTAAATATGGATGTTACAATGTTCACGCTTCATTGCTTCCAAAATACAGAGGAGCTGCGCCAATTAACTGGGTAATCATAAATGGAGAAAATGAAACTGGGGTGACTATTATGGAAATGGAAGAAGGCTTAGACACTGGAGATATGATCATAAGTAGCCCTATAATAATAGATAAAGAAGATACCACTGAAGATATTCATGATAAGTTAGCAGACTTAGGTTCAAATTTAATAGTGGAGGCACTTGACCAGATATTCAAGGGGAATTTACAGAAAATTCCTCAGGATCATTCTAAATCAAGTTATGCTACTATGTTAAGTAAAGAAATGGGGATTATTGATTGGAATATGAATGGCAACAATATAATCAATTTAATAAGAGGTTTGAAACCCTGGCCATCAGCATATACTAGATACAAAGAAGATATAATAAAAATTCACAAGGCGAGTTTAAGTGATAAAGACTATGATGGTATAAATGGTGAAATTGTAAAAATTACTCATGATGGAATATATGTAAAAATAAAAAAAGGAACACTAAAAATAGAAGAGCTTCAGTTTCCCGGAAAAAGAAAGATGGAGACAAGTGAATTTTTAAAAGGAAATTCTGTTGAAATAGGGATAATTCTAAGATAACTAGGAAGGAGAATAAATATGATTGATTTTGGCAATTTAGGTTATTATGGTTCTTGGTTTATATTTGTTTTGCCAGCTATGGTATTGGCGGGGGTTGCTCAGATGAAAATCAATTCAGCATTTAGTAAATATTCAAAAGTATCAAGTGGAACTGGATATACTGGGGCTGAAGTAGCGAGAATAATATTGGATAGAAATGGACTTCAAAGTGTAGCAATAAGACAAATATCAGGAAAGTTAACAGATCACTACAATCCAAGAACAAGAGAATTAAGTTTATCTACTTCTGTATATGGAGGTAGTAGTATAGCTTCTTTAAGTGTTGCGGCTCATGAGGTAGGGCATGCAATCCAGCATTCACAAGGATATTTTCCATTAATCCTTAGGAATAATATTGCTCCCATAGCAAATATTGGATCTAATCTTGTTTGGATATTTATAGCAATAGGATTTTTAATATCACCACTTTTTATAGAAATAGGTATTATGATGTTTATGTCAGTAGTATTATTCCAAATAATTACTTTGCCTGTAGAGTTTAATGCGAGCAAGAGAGCTCTTTTGCAATTGGAAGATGGTCTAATGCCAAGAGAGAATATTAGACCTGCCAAAAAGGTACTTGATGCCGCTGCATTAACTTATGTTGCCGCAACATTAGTAGCTTTAGGCCAGCTTTTAAGATTATTAACTTTTACAAGGAGTAGAGACTAAAGGAAAGGGAGGAAACTCCCTTTTTATTTAATTATTATAAGGCATAGGAGTGAAAAGATGAGTAAAACAGAAAGAGAAATTACTTTTAGCGTATTAAATGATATATATAATAATGGAGCATTTTCAAACATTGCAATGGAAAGGCATCTAAGAGATGAGGATGATAAGAGAAAACAAAACTTCATTAGAGAAATGGCCTATGGGGTATTAGAAAATGATATTTTTTTAGAATATATAATCTCTAAGGCATCTAAAATTAAGATGAAAAAAATACACAAGAAAATAATCATAATATTAAAAATGGGAATTTATCAAATTTTATTTATGGATAGTGTTCCAAGTGCAGCAGCAGTAAATGAGTCAGTTATACTAGCTAAAAAACATGGCAACAAGGGAAGCGTTGGATATGTAAATGGAATGCTTAGAAATATAAGTAGAAATGAAGATGAATTTAAAGATATAAATATAGAAGATCCTGCAAAACGAATTTCAATAAAATACTCTCATCCAGAGTGGATGGCAAATAAGTGGATAGGAGAATATGGCATTGAATTTACAAAAGAATTATGTAAAGCTAATAATGAGAAACCAAGCTTAAATATAACTGTAAATAATTTAAAGACAAATAAAGCAGACTTAAAAAACAAACTAGAAAAAAAAGGGTTTAATATTAATGAGGGCAAATATTCGGAAGACACGTTAATTATTGAAAACCCTTTTAGGATTTCTAAAATTGAAGAGTTTATTGATGGAGAGTTTACTATTCAAGACGAGAGCAGTGCTCTAGTAGCTCAAATAATGAATCCTAAGTCAGGAAGTATTGTAATTGATGTTTGCAGTGCTCCTGGGGGTAAATCACTTCATATAGCACAGAAGATGAAAAATAAAGGGAAGGTGATAAGCAGAGATATACATGAGCATAAATTAAATTTGATACGTGAAAATAGCGATAGATTGGGAACAGATATAATAAAAACTGAATTATATGATGCTCTTGATTTAGACAGTTCTCTCATAAACTCTGTCGATTATATATTGGTAGATGCCCCTTGTTCAGGACTCGGGCTTATAAGAAGAAAACCTGAAATAAAAAGAAATAAATCACAAGATGATATTGATAGTCTTTCATCTTTGCAATTTAAAATATTAAATACTGTAAAAGAATACCTAAAGGTTGGTGGAATTTTAATTTATAGTACATGTACAATTGGTAAAGCTGAAAATTTAGATATAATAAACAAGTTTTTAAACCAAAATTCTAATTTTACTATTGTAAATATAAGAGAAGATATAAATAATGCTACAGATATGCTTACTATAAAAGATGGATATATTGAGTTATATCCAAATATTCATGGCACAGATGGATTTTTCATAGCAAAAATGAAGAAAGAAAGATAAATACCTAGATTATAATTATGTATAATAGTATAATGTATATAAACATGAGGTGATGAATTGGAAAAGAAAGAATTAAATAGTATGACATTAATTGATTTAAAGAATTATATGGAGTCTATAGGTGAGAAGAAATATCGAGCAAATCAAATGTTTACTTATTTTCATAAACATAATAAATGGGATATAGATGATTTAAATGTATTGCCTGAAGTATTGAGAAAAAAATTAAAACTAGATGCAGATATAAATCAAATAAAAATATTTAAAAGATTTGATTCTAAAATTGATTCAACAAAAAAGTATCTATTTTCACTAGAGGATGAGAATATAATAGAATCTGTATCTATGGAATACAAGCATGGAACTACAATATGTATATCTACACAAGTGGGCTGTAAGATGGGATGCTCATTTTGTGCATCGACAAAGGAAGGTCTTATCAGAAACTTAACCCCTGCTGAGATGTTAAATCAAGTTTATATGATAGAAAATGATCAAAATATAAGTATTTCAAATATAGTTTTAATGGGAAGTGGAGAACCTCTTGATAATTATGAAAACACTGTAAAATTTTTAAAGATAATTCATGATGAAATGGCACATAACATAAGTTACAGGGGAATAACTATTTCTACATGTGGGATAGTCCCTAAAATATACGAATTAGCAGATGAAAATATACCTGTAACCCTTTCAATTTCTTTGCATTCAGCATTTGATAAAGAGAGAAAAGAGATAATGCCAATTTCCAATAAGTATTCTATTTCAGAGATACTAGAGGCATGTAGATATTATGATAGCAAAAATAGCAGGAGAATAACTTTTGAATATACACTGATTGATGGAGTAAATGATGGGGACAGAGATGCCAAAGAAATAGCTAGACTATTAAGAGGTATCAATAGTCATGTAAATTTAATCCCACTAAATCCAATAAAAGAGTATCAAAAGGATAGACCAAGTAAATCTAATATTGATGAATTTGAAAATAGTTTAAGAAAGAGAAATATTGATGTTACTGTTAGAAGAGAAATGGGTGCAGATATAAGTGCATCATGTGGACAACTTAGGAGATCAGTGATTAAATAAATATTCCCTTGTGAGGTGATATAATGGGCAAAGGTGCATTATCAGATATAGGAAAAATAAGAGATAAAAATCAAGATGCATACTATATTTCTAAAGAAAATGAACTAGAATTATATATTGTAGCGGATGGCATGGGTGGTCATAGATGTGGGGAGCTAGCTAGTTCTATGGCATTGGAAATAATAAAAGAAAATTTTATAAATTCAGGAAAAGAACTAGATAATAAGGATGATATATTAAGACTTATTAAAGGATCTATAGAAAAGGCAAATATAAATATCTATTTAAAATCTTTAGAGATGAAAGAATGTAAAGGTATGGGAACAACTCTAACTTTAGCATACATATTTAAGGATAATATATTAATAGGACATGTGGGGGATAGTAGGGCATATATAATAGAAAATGGCAATATAATCCAAATTACAGAAGATCATAGCTATATAAATGAGCTATTGAAAAATGGAAGTATAACTCTTGAAGAAGCTAAAAGCCATCCAAAGAAAAATGTGATAACTAGAGCTGTTGGATCTAGTAGTACAATTCAAATCGATATAATTGAAGTGAAATATAAAATAGGGGATATCCTATTATTGTGCAGTGATGGTCTTTTTAATATGTTAGATGAAGAAGAAATAAATGAAGTATTTAATAGGGAAAATGAAATTCAAATGGCATGTGAAATACTAACTACCATGGCAAATAAAAAAGGTGGATTAGATAATATTACAGTTGTCGCTATTAAATTTGATGAGGTGAAACTATGATAGGGAAAATGTTAGGACAAAGATATGAAATAATAGAAAAAATTGGTGGCGGAGGAATGGCATTAGTATACAAAGCCAAGTGCAATCTTTTAGATAGATTTGTTGCAATAAAAATATTAAAAGATGAATTTGTAGATGATGATGAGTTTGTCAGGAAGTTTAGAAGGGAATCTCAAGCTGCTGCAAGCCTTTCGCATCCAAATATAGTCAATATATATGATGTAGGGATAGAACAAGAAGAAGATAAAAAAATTCACTATATAGTAATGGAATATATAGATGGAAAAACCTTAAAGCAGTTAATAGTTGAGAAAGGAAGATTATCAGTAGATGAGACAATAAACTATTCCAATCAAATAGCGAGCGCTCTTAGCACTGCACATGAAAATGGTATTGTTCATAGGGACATAAAACCCCACAATATAATGATAACCAAGGACAATAGAGTAAAGGTCACAGACTTTGGAATTGCAAGAGCGGCTACCAGCTCTACTATGACTACAAAATCAGACGTGCTTGGATCAGTTCATTATTTTTCACCAGAGCAAGCTAGGGGCGGGTATACAGATGATAAATCAGATATATATTCGCTTGGAATAGTAATGTATGAAATGGTAACCGGCAAATTGCCATATCAAGGTGAAAGCCCTATTACAGTAGCTTTAAAACATGTACAAGAAGATATTGTACCGCCTAGAGAGATAAATAGGGAAATACCTTTGGGCTTTGAAAAAATCATATTAAAAGCTGTACAAAAAAGGCAAGCAGATAGATATAAAAACATCAAAGAATTAATTGAAGATTTAAAACTTGTAAAGGTTAATCGAAAAATAGAAGATATAGATACTGGCGATAGTTTTGATAGCCATACAAAAATAATACCAGCAGTTGGATTTGAGGATGATAAAGTGAAGTCAAAAATAAATAATAAAAAAAATAAGAATAAAAAAAGTGGTGGCAAAGAAGTTTTTTTAGGAATAATACTAGCATTTTTATTAGTTGCCGGTATATATATGGGATATTTTCAATTTAAGAGTTTTCTCTCAAATGAAGAGATAGTAGTTCCAAATTTAGAAAAGATGCAAGAGGCAGAAGCAGAAGCTAAAGTTAAAGCTTTGGGACTGGATTTTAGAGTGGTTAGCAGAATAAAAGATGCTGATTATGAAGAAGGACAAATAATTTCTCAAGAACAAGCTCCCAATTCAAAAGTAAAAAAAGGTTATCCTATAAGTGTAACAGTGTGCTCAGGCCAAGATTTAGTTTCTGTTCCTAGAGTTACTAATAGGAGTTTTGAAGATGCAGATGATCTGATTAAAGCCGAGGGATTGAGAGTGGGTTCAGTAGATTATGAGAACAGTGATGACATTCCCGTAGATGTTGTAATTCGTCAAGATCCACAAGCGTCATCTGAAGTAGCCCCTAATACTCGAGTTAATTTAATTATAAGTAAAGGGAAAAAGGTTACTTATGTAGATATGATAAAATTAGTAGGATTAAGTATAACAGAAGCTACTAAGGAATTAACAAAGTTAAATCTTGAAGTAGGAGATACTAAGTATGAACCTAATGAAGAGGTTGAAAAGGATATTATAACTTGGCAAAGCTATGAAGTAGGTACAGAATTAGAGACTGGTACAGCTGTAGATTTATATATAAGTAGTGGACCCCAAGAAAATAAACCTGAAGAGGATGATGTGCCACCAGAAGATAAAGAAAACCCATCTGAGGATGTAGGTGAAAGTTCAATGACATTTACTCTTACACCACTTCAAGATCAAGATCAAACAATCATTAAAATTGATAGAAGACAAGATGGTACTACCAAGGTAGTTTATAACAAGGTTCATCTGAAGGATGATGGAGAAGTGCCGATAACGTTAGAAGGAAAATCAGGTGCTCAATTTGATATATATTACAACGATATTTATCAATTCACTAGAACAAAAGAATAATAGGAGGAGTTTATTATTGACGGAATAATTCTTAAAGGGATAGGTGGTTTCTATTATGTAGAAACCACTGAAGAAGTCATTCAATGCAGAGCTAGAGGTAACTTTAGAGAAGAAGGCATTACTCCACTTATTGGAGATAAGGTGAGAATTAGAATAAGTAAGGAAGACAATAATGGATATATTGAAGAGATATATATAAGGGAGACTTCTCTTAAAAGACCACCAGTTGCAAATATTACTCAGGCAATAATAGTTATGAGCATACAAAAACCAAAGGTAAATTCATGGCTATTAGATAGATTTCTTATAATGGCTGAAGCAGAAGGATTAAATGTAACTATTTGTATCAATAAAACAGATTTGGATTTGGAAAATTCACTTAAGGTAAAAGATATATACAGTAAAATTGGTTATAAAGTAATACTGACTAGCATTGAGACAGGAAAAGGTATAGATGAGTTAAAAGAATCATTAAATAATAATATTTCTGTATTTGCAGGTCCTTCAGGTGTTGGAAAATCGTCCTTGTTAAATCTTATGAATCCAAACTATAAATTAAAGACAGGTGAAATAAGTGAAAAAAACAAGAGGGGAAAACATACTACAAGGCACACAGAATTATTACATTTAAAAGACAATTCCTATGTACTTGATTCTCCTGGTTTTAGTTCTTTAGATATAGACTTTATAGAGTATGAGGTGGAACTAGGTAATTACTTTCTGGAGATTAAAAAACATTCTAGTGGATGTAAATTTATGAATTGCTTGCATTTAAATGAACCTGGATGTGAAGTTAAAAAACAAGTAGAAGCACATGAAATTGCATATGAGAGATATGAAAATTATTTAATGTTCTTAGAAGAAATAAAAAAAAGCAGGAGGTATTGAATATGATAAAGATAGCACCTTCTTTATTATCAGCAGATTTTGCTGATTTAAATAAAGATATAAAACAATTAGAAAGTGGAACTGCAGATTATTTACATTTAGATGTAATGGATGGAATATACGTACCCAACATCTCTTTTGGGCCTCCTGTTATAAAGAAAATAAGAAAAGTAACTAATTTACCATTTGATGTCCACTTAATGATAGATAGACCTGAAAGATATATAGAAGAATTTGTAAATGCAGGAGCAGACATTATTACAGTTCATCAAGAATCAACTATACATCTTCATAGGACTATTCAGATGATAAAGTCGCTGGGTGTAAAGGCAGGAGTGACTTTAAATCCAGCTACACCATTATCTACTATAGAATATATATTGGATGATATTGATTTAATATTGATTATGACTGTAAATCCAGGATTTGGAGGACAATCATTTATTCCAGCTATGAAAAAAAAGATAGCTGATGCAAGGAGTATGATAGACACAAGAAACCTGGATATCATACTGGAAGTTGATGGTGGCGTAAAGCTCGACAATGCAAAAGAAATAATTGAATTAGGAGCAGATTTATTAGTTGTGGGTTCAGGAATATTTGAATCAGTGGATATTGAAAAGAGAATAAAAGAATTTAAGATGTTGTAAATTTAAATTTAAAGGTAGTGATTAAGATACAAGGGTTAATAATTTCAAATGGAAATATAAATGATTATAATAAATTAAATGATATGCTTGATAATTCTGATTATGTAATTTGCGCAGATGGTGGGATTAGACATATAAGAAAACTAGATAGAATACCAGATATAATACTCGGAGATTTAGATTCTGTTAGTAGTGAGGATATAGAATATATTAAATTAAAAAACATTGAGACAATGAAATTTCCAACAGTTAAGGATGAAACAGATACAGAACTTGCAGTCAAGTTCTTAATAGAGAGAGGATGCACTTCAATATATTTCCTTGGGGCAACTGGAAATAGACTTGATCATACTCTTGCAAATGTATTTTTATTAAATTCCCTGTTGGAAAAAGATATACAAGGGAAAATTGTAGATGATAAAAATGAAATTTACTTGATAGATGATTTTCTGGAGTTGGAAAACACTGCGAATTCATATGTTTCCATTATTCCCATATCTCAAACAGGCATAGAACTTTCTATATCGGGATTTTTCTACAATTTAAATGATGTTTTTATACAATTTGGATCTACACAGGGTATTAGCAATGAAATAATAGAAAAAAAAGCAAATATTAAAATTCACAGTGGAAAGGCATTAATTATTCAATCGATGGATTAAAACTTGAAAGTTTATCTTTCAAGTTTTTTGTAACTAACCCACCCTAAATGGAATAGTATGTATTAAAGGAAATGAGGGGTGTGGGATATGAAAAGATTTTATATGAGACATATTAGGAAGTCTAAAAAAATAATAGGGATTATATTGGGAATGATGGGATTTTTTATTATAGTAAAATTTATTCCACGAGAACTCATTGTTTTTATTTTAGGAGTATCATTTCTTATAATGGGTGGATTAATATTAAAAATAAAATAAGACTCGCCATTTATTATATAGTGGCAAGTCTTATTTTGGTTCTATGAATTTTATATTACAAAGCTCTTTCAACATAACCAGATCTTAAGCATCTAGTACATACATTTATTCTTTTAGTTGAACCTTTTACAACAGCTCTTACTGATCTAATATTAGGGGACCAACTTCTTGAAACCTTTTTATTTGAAAAAGTAACCTTGTTTCCAAATACTTTTCCTTTTCCACATATTTCACAAACTTTAGACATGAAAAAACACCTCCTTAGGTTATTCATATAATACCATTAAAGTATATTTTGATTTCTAATAATAACATCTTATATTTTAACATAAGATTAAAGTAAAAAGCAACAACAAAGTATTATAAAGTTAATTAAATAATATAATCTAGTTGAACTATTGTATTATTTAGGGTAAAATATATTATACGGTATATTTAAAATAAGGAGGCGATTATATATGCCAGCCAAAGAAACTACTAAATATGGTTTGATAAGCATAGATGATAATGTTATAGCAAAACTTGCAGGGATATCTGCAATGGAAAGCTATGGAATAGTAGGAATGGCTTCTAAAAATGCTACAGATGGTTTGTTTGAACTTCTAAAATCAGATCATTTGACAAGGGGAATCAAGGTTTATTCTAAAGATGATAAATTAATAATTGACTTACATGTAATATTGGAATATGGAATTAAAATTTCTGTTGTCGCAAAAAATATCATAGATAGAGTTAAGTTTAATGTGGAAAATTTAACTGGAATGACAGTAGATAAAATAAATGTACATGTACAGGGAATAAGAGTTGAAAAGTAGTTTAAGGAGGTACTATAATTGAAAATTGAAATTCTAGATGGAGCTATGCTAAAAAAGGCCTTGATAGGCGCAGCGAAGCTTCTTGAGGATAATAAAGAGGAAGTTAACTCTTTAAATGTTTTTCCTGTTCCTGATGGAGATACAGGTACAAACATGTCATTGACAGTAAATTCCGCAATAAAGGAAGGACTTAAACAAGAAAATACAAGTGTTTCAAAGATATCATTGGCCGCATCTAACGGTTCTCTTATGGGAGCTAGGGGTAATTCAGGTGTGATTTTATCACAGCTATTTAGAGGATTTACTAATGGATTGAATGGACAGGATACAGCGGATACAAAGACACTGGCAAATTCATTTAAACAAGCTGCAAATACAGCATACAAGGCAGTAATGAAACCAACAGAAGGTACCATACTAACTGTAGCTAGGGAATGTGGAGATTATGCATTATCTATTTGCAATGAAGAAGATGATGTCCTAAAATTTTTAAATAAAATAATACAAAAAGGTGAAGAAGTTCTTGATAAAACTCCAGATATGTTACCTGTATTAAAACAAGCTGGTGTAGTAGATGCAGGAGGTAAGGGTCTTATTTTTGTGCTTAAAGGAGCTTATAATGCCCTTTCAGGCAAACAAGATTTTTCTACAATGCCTAATCAACAAGCAAGTTCAGTAGAATTTATTAAAAGAGATATTGATGAATCGGATATAGAATTTGGATATTGCACAGAATTCATAGTAAATACGGATTTTAACAATATAGAGAAGTTTAGAAGAGATCTTTCAAAAGATACGGATTCTCTCTTGGTAGTTGGTGGAGAAGGAATAATCAAAGTTCATGTTCATACAAATGATCCTGGTTTAGTTCTTCAAAAGGCTTTAGATTTAGGAGAATTATCAGATATTAAAATAGACAATATGAGATATCAACATGAAGAGATATTATTGAAATCAGAATTAGAACAAATGGAAGATGAAAATAAGGATAAAAACAAAGATACTGAAGAAAACAAAGATATTGAAATAGATAAAAAATACTCATTTATATCAATATCTACTGGTGATGGAATCGACAGTGTTTTTAAGGACTTAAATGTTGACATAATAGTTTCTGGTGGTCAAACTATGAATCCAAGTACAGAAGATATCTTAGATGCCATTGATAAGACAAATGGTGAATATGTATTTATATTACCAAACAATAGCAATATAATACTTGCGGCAGAGCAATCCAAAGAACTGAGTTCTAGAAATGTTATAGTTGTTCCGACTAAGTCAATTCCTCAAGGAATTTCTGCTTTATTGATGTTTGATGAAGACGAAGCTTGGGAATTGAATAGAGATAATATGCTAGAGGCTATTTCTAATGTAAAAACTGGTCAAGTAACTTATTCTATTAGAGATACTGAATACAATAGCACTAAAATTAGCAAAGATGATATAATAGGTATTGCTGATGGAGATATTATTTCTAATGGAAAAGAAATAAATAAAGTTGCAAATGACTTGCTAGATAAGATGATAAATGAAGAAATTTCACTTGTAACAATTTTATATGGAAGTGATTTATCACAAGAACTAGCTGAAGCATTAAAAGAAAATTTGCTTAGCGCTTATGAGGATATAGATATAGAATTAATTTATGGTGGTCAGCCTTTATATTACTATATATTTTCTTTAGAATAAAACTCTACATTATGTAGAGTTTTTATTCTAAAGATTGTAGGAGGTTTTTATGGTTAGCTTGGAAGATAGTGTACAATACATAAAAGGAGTAGGACCAAAACGAGCATCTAAATTCAAAAGACTTAATATATTAACTATAAGGGATTTATTTTATTTTATTCCTAGAGATTATGAAGATACTTCTAAATTTACACTGATAAGACAAGCAATATCAGGAGAAAAGTCAAGTTACAAGGTAGAAATAATAGGTAGTCCTACTGTAGTCAGGCCTAGGGCTAAATTATCAATTTTAAAAGTTCCAGTAAAAGATTCTTCAGGAAGTGCACAGTTAGTTTGGTTCAATCAAGAATATTTAAAAAAGAATTTTCATATTGGTCAAAAATTACTTGTAAATGGAAAATCAAATAGAAGTGGAATGGAAATTCAAATAATGAATCCAGTATTTGAAAATCCTGAAAAACCAAATAAGGTAGGTAGCATTAATCCTATATATTCTTTAACAGAAGGTATCACAAACAATGAAATTATAAAAATACTTGATTATATAATAAGAGAATACATTTATTTAATAGAAGAATTTTTGCCTTTTAAAATAAAAGATAAATTTAATTTACTTCCTATAAAGGAAGCTATAAAAAATATTCACTTCCCTAAAGATAATGTGATGCTAGAAAAAGCTAGAAAAACTTTAGCTTTTCAAGAACTTTTAGTCTTACAGTTGGGATTATTTAATATTAAAAACAGTAAATTGTTTGCTGAAGATGCAATAGTATTCAAAAGGTCAATTGAAACACCTGAGATAAATAGATTTATAAAAAAACTGCCTTTTAATCTTACATATGCTCAGACAAAAGTATTTAAAGAAATAGAAGGAGATATGGAATCAAATAAACAGATGAATAGACTTGTTCAAGGAGACGTTGGCTCGGGAAAGACTATAGTAGCTATTCTAGCTATGTTTAAGGCATATCTATCTGGATACCAAAGTGTTATGATGGCTCCGACAGAAATACTTGCTACACAGCACTATGATGCCTTGAATGAGCTTTTCTTCAAACATAATATGAAATTTGAATTGTTAGTTGGAAGTTTAAAGGCAAAAGAAAAAACTAGAATTTTAGATGAATTAAAATACGGAAATATAGATGTATTGGTTGGGACTCATGCATTAATTCAGGATGGGGTAGAGTTTAATAATCTTGGGCTTGCTATTACAGATGAACAACATAGATTTGGAGTAAAGCAACGACAAGTGTTGACAAATAAAGGTAGAAATCCAGATACTTTAGTAATGACAGCGACTCCTATACCGAGGACTCTAGCTCTTATTATATATGGAGATTTAGATATTTCTATAATAGATGAACTTCCACCTGGAAGAAAGGTGATTGAAACTTATGCAGTTGGAAAAGAATTAATAGATAGAATGAATATATTTATAAAAAAGCAGATAATAGAGGGAAGACAAGCTTATATTGTTTGTCCTTTAATAGAAGAAAGTGAAACCTTGAGAGTGAATTCGGCGGAGGAATTGTACATTAAATTCAAGGAAAGTATATTTAAAGAATTTAATGTTGGATTATTACATGGTAAAATGAAAGCTGCTGAAAAAGATAAAATAATGGAAAAGTTTAAGGAAAACAAAATTCAAATACTTGTGTCTACTACCGTGATAGAAGTAGGAGTAAATGTACCAAATTCAAATATTATGGTTGTATACAATGCAGAGCGATTTGGATTAGCACAGCTTCATCAATTAAGAGGAAGAGTAGGAAGAGGAGAGTATCAATCTTATTGTATTTTAATAAATGAAAGTAAAAATAGAATTTCTATGGAGAGAATGAGAATACTTCAAAGAACTAATGATGGATTTGAAATTTCAGAGAAAGATTTAGAAATAAGGGGACCAGGAGAGTTTTTTGGGACTAGACAACATGGGATACCAGAGCTTAAGGTAGCAAATCTAATTTCAGATATAGAGATATTAAAAATAGTACAGAGAGAAGCTAAGATGATTTTAGAAGAAGATCCAATATTGGAATTAAATAAACATAGAAAACTTAAATATAGAATACAAAGCATGTTTAGAGGAATGGATGATAAATGAAGATTTAATCGGTTTATCTTTATTTATCCCAAAAACATGTTAAAATGTAAGTATATATTACATTAGGAGGTATATGTGATGAGAATTATTTCGGGGATAGCAAGAGGACATAAATTAAAAGCACCTAAAGGAAACAAAGTTAGACCTACAGAAGATAGAATAAAAGAATCACTTTTTAATATACTTGGAAATATAAAGAGCAATAGCATAGTATTAGATGCATTTGGAGGTTCTGGATCTATAGGAATAGAATTTTTAAGTAGAGGAGCTAGTAAGGTTTATTTTGTAGATAATAATTATGATAGTATAGTTACAATAAAACAGAATTTAAATCATACTAAATTTTTAACTAGTGCAGAAATAATACAATCAGATATATTTATAGTCATTAAAAGACTTAGTAAAATAGGTTTAAAGTTTGATTATATATATCTAGATCCACCTTTTAATCAAAATGGAATGGTTGATAAAGCGTTTAAATTTATAGATAAAGAAAATATATTAGCTGTAAATGGGATATTAGTAGTAGAACATGAAAAAGAATTAAATCTAGAAGAGCTAGTATATGAATTTAGGAAAGTAGATCATAGAGATTATGGAAGCAAATGTATAGATTTTTATAAAAAGAACATTGAGGAGGTACGAGGTGAAAGCAGTTTACCCAGGTAGTTTTGACCCAGTAACATATGGACATTTAGATATAATAAAGAGAACATCAAAAAAAGTAGAGAATTTAGTGGTAGCAGTTTTGAATAATCCTTCTAAAAAAGGGGCATTTTCTTTGGAGGAGAGAATAGAGCTTTTAAAAGAAGTAACCAAAGATCTTAAAAATGTAGAAATAGACTGTTTTGGAGGGCTTCTGACAGATTATGCTGAAAAAAAAGGCTGTACTACTATGATTAGAGGACTTAGAGCCGTTTCTGATTTTGAATATGAAATGCAAATGGCTTTGGTTAACAAAAAAATAAATAGTGATATAGAAACTTTTTTCATGGCATCAAGTACTAAATATGGATATTTAAGTTCAAGTATAGTAAAAGAAATATCTATGTTTGGAGGAGATGTAAGTTGTTTTGTACCAAAGGTAGTGGAAATAGCTTTAAAGAATAAATTTAAGGAGAGGGTTTAATTTATGGATGTTTTAAAGTTAATTGATGAAATAGAAGACATAATAGAAGTGGGGACAAGCGTTCCTTTTTCAGGTAAGGTTATGGTATATAAAGCAGAATTGTTAGAGATAATAAAAGATATAAGAATAAGACTTCCTGATGAAATAAAGCAAGCCTCTTGGATTAAAGAAGAGAGACAAAGAATACTGGCTGAAGCGCAACAAGATGCAGATACTCTGATGAAAGAGGCTGAATATAAACTTGAAGAATTAATAGAGCAAGAAGAAGTAACTAAAAGAGCTACGGAAAGAGCAGAGCAAATAATAAATAAAGCTCAAACCAATGCAAAAGAAATAAGGCTAGGATCTATAGATTATGCTGATAGTTTATTGCTTGAACAACAAGAAAATTTAAAAGAATTAATTCAGCTTATCAATGAAAACAGAAAAGATCTTAGAGGCCCTAATTAAATTTTTTTCTAATATCATATATAATATATAGAATTAGAGAAATAAGAAGTATAATAATATTTATATTTACTGCAAATTTAACAGAATTTAAAAGTATATTAAACCAATTAGAATATATAAAGATGTCATAAGGGCTTGAAGTATTTAAAAAACTTGGAATTGTTAAATCATTATATTTAGATATATATAATATGTATGTAAATATAACAGATATAACTCCATGAAAAAATTTTGATACTATATAGAGACCTTTATTTAAGTCTGTTCTATTTAAGAAACTGATAACTTGACTGTGTATAGAAAAACCACTCCAACCAATTATAAAATTTATTCCTAGTAACTTTAATAATATACTGACATTTGCAGATGAAATTGCTTTACAACCCATTGTTATTTCAAACATACCTGATACTATTCCCTTTAGAAAAACCTTATTTAAGGATAAAAAAGATGAAATAAAATTTAAAATATTATCTATAAATTGCATATCAAATAATATTTCTACAGCAACAGAATAAAATATTACAAGTCCACCTATTAAAAAGATTGTATCCATACTTCCTTTGACAGATTCAGTTATCAAAGATCCTATGGTTTTTTTTGTGTTTATAATTTGGGAATAAGAAGTTTTTATATTTTCAAAGCTATTATTATTTTTATATTTAGATGGTCTTTTATTATTTTTGTAAAATCTAAAAATTAGTCCAAGGAAAATAGCACCTAGATAATGAGGTAACAATATTAGATATCCTATATCGGGTTCGTTTAACATTCCAACAGCTACTGCAGCTAACATAAAAGAAGGGCCAGAAGTACTAGTAAATCCTATTAACCTATTTCCTTCAATACGTGAAAGTATCTTTTTCTCTCTTAAACTACATGCAAGCTTAGCTCCAATAGGATATCCAGATATAAGTGATATGGTAAAAGGAAATGCTCCTTCTCCTGGAATATTAAATATAGGGAACATGATAGGTGATAGTAATTTACCAATAAATTCAACAAAACCAAGCTGTATTAACATCTCTGATATAATCAAAAATGGAAGAAGAGAAGGCAATAAGACATTAAACCAAATGCTTATACCTTTAGTAGCACTTTTAAAGGAAAGTGCAGGGTCAGAAATAATCCCTATTAAGATGATAATTACAAATAACATAAACAATAATTTAGGCAAAGGATTGTTTGATTTCTTAAACATATAATCACTCCTATCATAATATATTATTTTTAAATTATAATATGAGTAGAAGAAAATTTATTATTTGATATATGGAGAAATAAGATAATCTTGATTCGCAAAGACTTTAATATTTTTCAAACCCATGAAAAATATATCAGTAGAGATCTTATCATAATTGATTATCTTATCTATACTATCATTATTAAAATTTTTATAATTTGCAAACTTAGTTATAATAGGAATATTTGAGTTGTTTTTAATTTTATTTAAAATTTTAAATCCATTTTGATTCATTCCAAGAACTCTAATATATGAAGGATAAAAATCTTCCATATCTAAAAAATCATTCATATAGAGATTATGCAAAAGATGAATAAGAGTTCTTTGTATTCTAGTTTTTGGATATCTTTTAGAAGAAACCTTTTCTATTATCTTATTTATATCGTTAAATGAAAATGCTTTTTCTATAAACCTGTTTTCTAAACCTTGTTCTATATTTAAAAGATCTTTCATTTTACTTGTAGATGTAGTTCTTAGCAAATATATAAGTATATCTTGATAGTTTTCTAAATAATTAAAACTTGTATACTTATCTAGATATTCTTCCAAAGCTAGATAGCTATCAATAGGTATAAACTTTTTAGCAGACTTAAGACCATTTTCTTTTATAGTCTTTCTTATTGCAGTAGCACTAGAGAATCCATCGGAAAACGATAAGTCTTTATAATCACTACCGGATCTTTTAATTGTTATTGGATTTATATTGCTATTAATTTTAGACAATGCCTTTAAATATTCAATTGCAAGAATATTATTTGATTGTTTTAAAATATGGTTATAATTTTTATTTTGATTTGGTTTTTTAGAATATATATAACTTTCTAGCGCATTGCTTCTTGAAACAGAAAAGGATAGACCTTTATTCAAATTATATTTTAAAGCTTTTATATAATTTTCAGGCTCTTCATTTAAAATAGTAGCAATATAAGACAATTCTTCTATTTTGCCAGATTCAGATCCAAAAGAGATATAATCTACGATGTTCAAACTATCTAGTAGTTTTACACCACCATAAGCAAAGTACTCAGCAGATTGGGTTGAATATAAAAAGGGTAATTCTAATACTAAATCAATTCCGTTGTTAATTGCCATTTTTGCCTTTGTCCACTTGTCAACAAAGGAAGGTTCACCTCTTTGCAAAAAAGATCCACTCATAACAGCTATAGAATAATCTGAGTTTGTTTTTTCCATAGAATTCTCTAAATGATGCTTGTGACCAAAATGGAAGGGATTATATTCAGCAATAATTCCTAATGTTTTCATAAATACCTCCAAAAAATTGTTTTCTTTAATTATAACATGTTGATTTTTTAACACAAATATAATATTATAGTGATATGTGAAAAAAAAGGACTAGGAGGAATAAAAAAAATGAATATTTTAGTAATTAACTGTGGTAGTTCTTCTTTGAAGTATCAGCTTATTGATATGGATGGGGAAAATGTGTTGTGTAAAGGTCTTGTTGAAAGGATAGGTATTGAAGGTTCTAGAATTAAACACGAGACTACTGGAAAAGAAACAGCAGTAATAGAACAAACAATGGAAGACCATAAAGTAGCTTTAGGATTAGTTTTGGATGCATTGATAAATAAAGAATATGGTGCTATAGAGTCTATGGATGAAATAGGAGCAGTAGGGCATAGGGTTGTACATGGTGGAGAAACCTTTGCTTCTTCTGTAGTAATAGATAAAGATGTAATGAAGGTACTTTATGATTGTGTTGAGTTAGCTCCATTACATAATCCACCTAATATTACAGGTATAGAGGCGTGTCAGGAATTAATGCCAAAAACTCCGATGGTAGCTGTATTTGATACTGCATTCCATCAAACTATGGAAAAATCAAGCTATATTTATCCAATACCTTATGAATACTATGAAGACTATAGAATTCGTAGATATGGATTCCACGGAACTTCTCATAAATATGTAGCAAACAGAGTGGCTGAAATAATGGGAAAAGATATTAAAGATTTAAATATCATTACATGTCATCTTGGAAATGGTTCAAGTCTATGTGCTATAAAAGGTGGAGAATCTATAGATACAAGCATGGGCTTTACACCTCTAGAAGGACTTGCTATGGGTACTAGATCTGGAGATATAGATCCAGCTATTATTCCTTTCATAATGGATAAAGAGGGAATGACATTTGACCAAGTAAATCAAATGCTAAATAAAAAATCTGGTGTTCTTGGAATTTCAGGACTTAGTAGTGACTTTAGAGACCTTGAGCTTGCAATAAAAGAAGGCAATGAAAGAGCAAAACTTGCTATTGATGTATTTGTAAATAGAGTAAAAAAATATATAGGTGCTTATATGGCTGAAATGTGTGGACTTGATTGTCTAGTATTTACTGCAGGAATCGGTGAAAATTCATCTTTCCTTAGATCAGAAATATGTAAAGGATTAGATTGTTTAGGAATCACAATAGATGAAGAATTAAACAATGTTAGGGGCGAAGAAGCAAAAATCAATAAAAACTTAGCTTCTACAGATATTTATATCGTACCAACAAATGAAGAATTGATGATAGCTAGGGATACACTAGAGCTAGTTTAATTAAGATTATTCTTGACAAATGAGAACCTCCTTTATATAATAATGGTTGTTAGTTTATGAGGTGAAAAATATGAAATTAGACTTATGGAGTTTTCTTGAAGGTTCAAAAAACATACTTGAGTTTCAAGGGAAACTAGAATGTACAGATTTAGGACTTAGTAATAGAGATGTCAAAATAATTGAACCTATAGAATATAAAGGCGAAATATTTAAAACTGATGGAGATAAGGTAATTAATTTTAATATTAAGTACACTTATGAAGAAAAATGTAATAGGTGTCTTTCTCTAGCTAATAATAAAATAGAAAGCAGTTTATTCGGGAAACTTTTAGAAGGTAAAAGAGATTCAGAAAATGAAGAAGATGGATATGAAGAGATTCTATACTATGAAAATGGTATTTTGAAGTTAGATGAATATATACTTGAACAAGTAATTGTATCTTTACCAATTAAGACCCTATGCGATGATAACTGTAAGGGCTTATGCCCTAAATGTGGGGCGGATTTAAATAAAGAAAAGTGCGATTGTGTTCATGAAAATATAGATCCAAGACTTGAAAAATTAAAGGATTTCTTTTCTAAAGATTAAGGAGGTGTTTTAAATGGCAGTACCAAAGCGTAAAACGTCCAAACAAAGACGTGATAAAAGAAGAGCTTCTTCTTATACATTAAATAAAGCTACAGTAGTTGAATGCCCACAATGTCACGAGCCTAAACAACCACATAGGGTTTGTAGAGCATGTGGATATTACAGAGATAAAGAAGTTATGACTGTAGAGTAGTATAAAAAAGATAGTGAGCTCACTATCTTTTTTTAATTCTATATTGATTTTTATTAAGGTCTAAGATATATTTAATATTAATAAGTGAAATAATAATTTGGAGGTAACTATGAAAATTATTGTAGATGCTATGGGTGGAGATAATGCACCTTTTCAAGTAATTAAAGGTGCTATAGATGCAGTAAATGAATACAATATAGATATAATACTAGTAGGTAAAAAAGACATAATAGATGATGAACTGAAAAAATACGTTTATCCTGAAATTAAAGTCGAAGTGTTAAATGCAAGTGAGTTTATATCAAATGAAGATGACCCTGCTAGCTCTATTAGAAGGAAAAAAGACTCTTCTATAGTAGTTGCTGCAAATGCATTAAAGGATGGTCTTGGTGATGGTCTCATATCTGCAGGAAGTACTGGGGCACTTTTAGCTACGGGGCTATTTATAGTTAAGAGGATAGATGGAATAGATAGAGCTGCACTTACTGTTGTGTACCCAGCTTTAAACCAAGTATCTCTTTTAGTAGATGCTGGAGCTAATGTGGATTCAAAGCCTGAGTATTTATACCAATTTGCCTTAATGGGATCAGCATATATGGAAAGAGTATTTGAAATCGATAGACCTACAGTGGGGCTAGTAAATATAGGCTCAGAAAAAGGCAAAGGCAATCAACTAACTAAAGAGACATATGATTTACTTGAGAAAAGCAATTTAAACTTTTTAGGAAATGTTGAAGCAAGGGAATTGCCGAATGGAACAGCTGATGTAATTATATGTGATGGATTTGTTGGAAATATTATATTAAAACTCACAGAAGGAATGGCAAGTACTATATTTGCAACTTTAAAGCAGGAATTGACAAGGGATTTTAAAAGCAAAATAGCAGCTTCTATTTTGAGCCCAGGAATTAAAAATATAAAAAGTAAAATGGATTATAGAGAATATGGTGGTGCACCACTTCTTGGAACTAAAAAGCCTATGTTTAAAGCTCATGGAAGTTCAGATGACTATGCAATAAAAAATGGAATAAATCAATTGATTAAATTTATAGATAATAATGTGATAAGTTTTATAGAAGAAAATATTTCTAAAAATAAATAAAAATGGAGGAATAATAAATTATGGTATTAGAAAAGGTAATAGAAATAATTTCAGTGCAGTTTAACATTGACAAAGAAGATATAAATAGAGATACTTCATTTAAGGATACTTTAAATGCAGACTCTCTTGACTTAGTTGAACTTGTAATGACATTAGAAGATGAGTTTGATCTTGAGGTTGAAGACGAAGACATGGACAGTATAAAAACAGTTGGAGATGTAGTTGAAAATATTGAAAATGTATTGGATAATAAATAACTAAGGGTATCCCTTAGTTATTTAAGGAGTTGGTAAGGATGAAGAGAAGAGGAGAAAAGTGGTTAGAACCACTACAAGAAAATTTAAACTATCGCTTTAAAAACATTAAACTACTTGAAACTGCATTGACTCACAGTTCGTATGCAAATGAACATAATATGAAAGTTACAGAGAATAATGAAAGATTAGAATTTTTAGGAGATGCTATTTTAAGTTTAATAGTCAGCCAATATCTATATAAAAAGTATCCTCGTTATCCAGAAGGAGAGCTCACAAAACTAAGAGCTAGTGTAGTTTGTGAACCATCCTTAGCTTTTGTAGCTAAAAAAATCAACTTAGGGGATTTTATTTTGCTTGGAAAAGGAGAAGAATCTACTGGTGGAAGAGATAGGGAGTCTATCTTAGGAGATACGAGTGAATCATTAGTGGGTGCTATTTATATGGATAGTGACTTAGAAACCACAAATAAATTATTATTAGATAAATTTGAATATGACCTTGTTCATGCAGTGGCAAAGGGTTCTCTTTTCATTGACTATAAAACAGGTTTGCAAGAAAATCTTCAAAGGAGAAAAAAAGCAAAAATTGAATATAATGTATCAAAAGAGGAAGGTCCTGATCATAATAAGATATTTCATATTGATGTATTAGTAGATAGTAAAATAGTAGGACAAGGTTCGGGTAGAAATAAAAAGGAGGCAGAACAAATGGCTGCTAAGGAAGCCTTGCTAATCTTGGGTGATGTAGATGAGTAAACATTATATAATTCCAATATTTGTGCCTCATTGTGGATGCCCTCACGACTGTGTGTTTTGCAATCAAAAGAAAATCACTGGTTTATCTACTACTGTTACAGCAAAAGACGTGGACAGAATAATATCTGAACATCTTTTAACATTTAAAAAAGCTAATACTATAGAAGTTGCATTTTATGGTGGTACTTTTACTGCAATAGATATTGAAATACAAAGGGAATTATTAGCTGTACCTGTAAAGTATAAAAAAGAAAAGAAAATAGATATGATAAGGCTTTCAACTCGGCCAGATGCAATAAATATTGAAATATTGGATATGTTGAAGGAAAATTTAGTAGATACAATTGAGCTAGGAGTTCAATCTTTAGATGATGAAGTTTTATATGAAAGTGGAAGAGGGCATAAAGCCATCGATGTATACAATGCTGTTGAATTAATAAAAAGATACAATATAAATTTAGGGCTTCAAATGATGATTGGACTTCCTGGAGATACAAAAGAAAAATCAATACATACTTGCAAAGAGTTTATTAAATTAAAACCATTTTGTGTCAGGATATATCCAACTTTAGTAATAAAAGATACTTTCTTAGAAAATGAGTATTTAAATGGTAAATACAAAGCTTTAGATATAGGAGAAGCAATAGAGATTAGTTCTATACTCTTAATGATGTTTATGATAAATAATATAGATGTGATTAGAGCAGGACTTCAGCCAACTGAAAACATTCAAATGGGTAAAGATGTAGTAGCAGGACCTTTCCATCCTGCATTTAGGCAATTAGTAGAATCAGATATATACTTAAAGATACTAGAGTATTATTTTGCTAAGGAGAAAATTCAAACTGAGAATAAAGAACTATTGATAGAAGTAAGCAATAAAATTATATCTTCTATTTCCGGGCAAAAATCCTGTAATAGAAGATTACTGATGGAAAAATATAAATTTAGTACCATCAAAATGTTTGGGAGCAAAATAGATTTAAATACAATCAATATTAAATTAGAAGGAAGATCTAGTAGAATAAACATTAAAGATATAATTTATTTATACGTAGATAAATTCTATTAAGCATTGAAGCTTTACTGTATATATAATGATTAAGAGGTGTTTTATTTGAAATTAAAAAAGGTAGAGATCAAGGGGTTTAAGTCTTTTGCATTTAAAACAGAAATAAAGATCAAAGAAGGAATAACAGCTATTGTAGGTCCTAATGGAAGTGGTAAAAGCAATATTTCGGATGCAATAAGATGGGTATTAGGAGAACAGAGTATAAAAAACTTAAGAGGAAGTAGAATGGAAGATGTAATATTTGCAGGAACATCTACTAGGAAACCATTAGGATACTGTGAAGTTACTATAACTTTTGATAATAAAGATGGAATCATACCACTAGAATATAATGAAGTAGAAGTTACAAGGCGAATGTTTAGGTCTGGAGAGTCACAATACTATTTAAATAAAAGTATTTGTAGATTAAAAGATATTAAAGAAATATTTATGGATACTGGAGTAGGTAAAGATGGCTATTCTATTATAGGGCAAGGAAGAATAGAAGAGATATTAAGCAATAAACCAGAGGACAGACGAAGTATATTTGAAGAAGCTGCTGGAATTGTAAAATATAAATCAAAAAAAAATGAAGCAGAGAGAAAACTTGAAAAGACAGAAAATAATATAATTAGAATAAAAGATCTAGTACATGAATTATCTAAACAAAGAGATACTTTAGAAGAGCAAGCTGATAAGGCCAAAGAATTTAATGAGATATACAGTGAGCTAAAAAACTTAGAAGTAGCTCTCTTGGCAACAGATATAAAAAAGAATAAACACCAATTAGAAGAAATAAGCAAAGAAAAGGCTGAGTTAGAGAGAGAATTAAACAATATATTAAAAGAAGAGCAATCAATAGGAGAAAAGGTAAATATATTAAAGAAAGATATAAAAGAATTTGAATCTCAGATAGAACTATCAAGAAAGGAAAATGCTGATTTAATTAATAAATGTGATAAAAATAGAAATGAGTTGGCAATAACAAAACAAAAAGAAGTTTTCTATCAAAAAGACTTGAAAAGACTAATAGAAGAAAGTCAAAAAACTAATATTAAATTAGATGAAATAGCTAGCTTGAATAGAGAATTGTCAAAAGAAATTGAAAATGAGATGGAAAAACATAAAAAGGTAATTGGAATTTATGAAGATATAAAAACAAGGTCTAAGCAGGAATCTAGTCACTTAATAGAAAAAGAAAAAGAAATTGAAAATAGAAAAAACAATATAATAAATATTTATAATCAAGCATCAGATATAAAATCAAAGTTAAATAGTATAGTTTCTTTCAATGAAAATATTAAAAAGAGAATTGAACGTCTGAACAAGGACATAAATGAATTTACTATGCAAAAATGCCAAAATGAAGTTTTGATTAAAAAAGAAATAGATAAGAAAAATATATCTTTACAAGTATCACAAAGGGTAAAAGACAATTTAACAGATAAAGAAGATAGATTAAGTGAAGAAAATAAAAAGTTAGTAGATGTAAATGAGGATATAAGTAAAATAAATATGGACAAGCAAAGCAAATCATCTAGTTTAAAACTATTAAAATCTATGGAAGAAGATTATGAAGGTTATTACAAAGGCGTTAAATCTGTTTTGAAACAATCTAAAAATAATCTTAATATAGGGAATGGACTTATAGGCGTAGTAGCCGAGATGATTAAAGTTAGCAAGAAGTATGAAAGGGCAATAGAAATATCTCTTGGATCAAATGGTCAAAATCTAGTTACTGAAAATGAACATAATGCAAAGAACATAATTGAGTATTTAAAGAAAAACAAACTTGGAAGAGTTACATGTCTACCACTAAATGTAATAAAAGGAAGAGAACTAAGTATCTCTGAAGTTGAAAAAAAAGAGTTTAATATACTTGGTTTGGGACATGAAGTGATAGAGTATGATAAAAGATATGAGAATATTTTTAAATATTTACTGGGGAGAACGATTATAATAGATAATATTGAAAGAGCTATTGCCTTTGCTAAAAAATCAAAACATAATTATAGAATAGTAACATTAGATGGAGAAATTATAAATCCTGGTGGCTCTATGACTGGTGGAAGTCATGGAGGTAGTAGTATTAATATAATAAATAGAAAAAATCGTATTGAAGATTTAGAATATGATATTAAGGAAATAGAGTTAAACATAGATATTATAAAGAAAAAACAAAGTCAATATATATTAAATATTAAGAAAGTGGAAAATGAAGTATTTAATTTGCAAGAAAAAATCAAAGAAAACGAATTTAACATTTACGGAATTAATAATAATATTGCAAATTATAAAGATGAACAAATCCGTATTGAAAATTTAATACAGAAATCAAAGAGAGAACTTCTCGAGTTATATAATGAAGAAGAAGATTATAAAATTCAAGATGAAAAATTAAACATGATGCTATTAGAGGTAGAAAAAAGCAGTTTATTAGAAAAAGATGAAATAAAGACTTTGATGGCAGATTATAATTTAGAAAAAGAAAAAAAAGAAGAACGATTAAAATATTTAACTGATATTAAATTAGATATAAATGAAATTGAAAATAAAATTAGAAACTTACAAGAAAAACAGAATAACATTGAAATAACAAAAAGAGATTTATTAAAAGAATTAGAAGAAAAGAATTTATCTATAAAATTAAATCAAACAGATATGCAAAATACAAAGTCTATGAAAGAGCAATTAGACATATCTATAGAAAGGTTAGATTGTGAACAGCGCAAGATGGAAAAGGGTCTATCTGAATTACTTGTAATTAAGGATGAAAAAATGGATCAATTCTATTTACAACAAGAAAATCTAACAACTGCCAATAAATCTATTAGCCTCAAAGAAAAGAAAATAAACTCTATAGATATTAAACTAGCTAAAATATCTACAGAATTACGAAATTATGAAAATAGACTATTAGAAGAATATGAACTAAAATTTCAAGAAGTAGCAAATGATCTAGAAGAAGTAAAGGATGTTAAAAACTCTATCATTAAGATAAGAAGGCTAAAAAGTTCTATTAAAGAGCTAGGGAATGTAAATTTAGGTTCAATAGAAGAGTACAAAGTATTGAGCAGTAGATTGAAATTCATATTAAATCAGCAGAAAGACCTTATTGAGGCCAAAGAAAATTTAAATAATATAATTTTAAATATGGAAAGTAAGATGAAGAAACAATTTCTATTGAATTTTGAAAAAATAAATCATAATTTTATCGAGATATTCAAAGTATTGTTTAATGGAGGTAAAGCTGAATTGATATTAGAAGATGAAGATGATATATTAAATACGGGTATACAGATAAATGCTCAACCTCCAGGTAAAAAACTTCAAAATCTAACTTTATTATCAGGAGGGGAAAAATCTTTAACAGCTGTAGCACTTTTGTTCTCTATTCTTAATCTGAGGCCAGCTCCTTTTTGTATCTTAGATGAGATAGATGCGTCACTTGATGAGGCAAACATAAGCAAGTATACTTCATATTTAAAGAATTTTTCATCTGATACACAATTTGTACTTATAACTCATAGAAAAACTACTATGGAAATAGCAGATAACTTATATGGGGTTACTATGGAGGAAGATGGAATATCAAAGCTAATATCTGTAAAATTAACAGATTATGTTAATGAAATAGCAAGTTAGGAGGAATATTATGTTGAATTGGTTTAAAAGAAAAAAAAAGGATAAAAAAAATGGAGAAGATGAATCAAAAGAGAATATAGAGATAAAAGAAATAGATGAAAATATAACAGGAACTCATTTCAATGATGTAGGATTAAATGTAGAAGGGGCAAGAGGAAAAATAAAAGAAGAACAAGAAGAACAACAAGAATCAGAAAAAATAGAAATGATAGAAGTTAAAGAAGACATACAAAAAGAGAATTTAGAACTTGATGAGCAAATAGAATCCCATGAAGAAGAATTGGTAGAAGAGGCCGTAATAGAAAAGAAGAAACCTTCGTTCTTTGACAAATTAAAAAAGGGTTTGACAAAGACAAGGACTGATTTTTCAAATAAAATTGATGGAATATTAAAGTCCTATAAAAAGATTGATGAAGGGCTCTTTGATGATTTAGAAGAAGTGCTGGTTACAGCAGATGTAGGCGTTAACACTACTATGAAATTAATAGATAATCTAAGAGATAGAGTAAAAGAGGAAAATACTACAGAGCCTAATGAAGTAAAAGAACTTTTAAAAGATGAGATAAGAAAAATAATGTTAGAGTCAGAACTTGAAAACAAATTAAATATAGAACCATCACCATCAGTTATACTGGTTGTAGGTGTAAATGGAGTTGGAAAGACTACTACTATAGGAAAGTTGTCACATAATTTTAAAAAACAAGGGAAAAAAGTATTAATTGCTGCAGGAGATACATTTAGGGCAGCCGCTATTGAACAACTTGAAGAATGGGGCAATAGGGCTGGAGTAAATATTATATCACATAATGAAGGCTCAGACCCAGCATCTGTAATATATGATGGAATACAAGCAGCTAAAGCTAGGAATACAGATGTTTTGATATGTGATACTGCTGGTAGACTTCATAATAAAGCTAATTTAATGCAAGAACTTAACAAGATATTTAGAGTAGTAGATAGAGAATATGGAGAAGCACAAAAAGAAATATTACTTGTATTGGATGCGACTACAGGTCAAAATGCAATTAATCAAGCAAAGGTATTTAAAGAAGTTGCAAATATAACGGGAGTTGCACTTACTAAACTTGATGGAACAGCAAAAGGTGGAGTTATAATAGCACTTTATGAAGAATTAAATATTCCTGTAAAATTAGTAGGTGTGGGAGAAGGAATAGAAGATTTGCAAGAATTCATAGTAGAAGATTTTGTAGAAGCTATTTTTGAATAAACAATAAAAATTTTTCTATAAAATTGTTGACAAAAACGATAACTTGTATTAATATAATAACGTCAAGTAAAAAACTTGACGTTATTATATTGGGATTTATGGTGATTTGATTGGAAAAACTAGTAGAAATAGGAATTTTATTTGACTTTTATGGAAAATTACTTAGCAAGAAGCAATATTTAGCTATAGAATTTTATTATATACATGATTTGTCTTTGGTAGAAATTGGTGAAGAGATAGATGTGACAAGGCAAGGCGTATTTGATTTATTGAAAAGAGCTGAGAAAAAACTTTATTCATATGAAGAAAATTTAAAATTAGTAGAAAAATTTTATTCGAGTCAGAGCTATATTGAAGATATAAAGAATATTTCAGAAGAAATTTTAGAAAAATTAGAAGACGTTAAATTGGAAGATAAAGATGATTATATATTAGATAAGGCAATAAATATAAAAAGTATATGTCTTAAAATTTTAACAAATAGCCGGGAGGTGATATAGTGATGGTATTTGAATCCTTATCGGAAAAGTTACAAAATGCATTGGGAAAGTTAAAAGGAAAAGGCAAAATCAATGAAAAAGATTTAGATTTAGCTATGAGAGAAGTAAGACTTGCTCTTTTAGAGGCAGATGTCAATTTTAAAGTGGTAAAAAACTTTATTAAAAAAGTAAAAGAAAGAGCTTTAGGCTCTGAAGTGATGGAAAGTTTGACTCCAGGACAGCAGGTCATTAAAATAGTTAATGATGAACTTACAAGTTTAATGGGGAAAAATGAATCTAAGTTAAACTTTGCATCTACTCCTCCAACAGTTATACTTATGTGTGGACTTCAAGGCGCAGGTAAAACTACTACTACAGGTAAATTAGCTTTTAATTTAAAAAAACAAAACAAAAGACCTTTACTGGTTGCATGTGATGTATATAGACCTGCGGCGATAAAACAATTAGAAGTAGTTGCTTCAAAAGTAGATGTTCCAGTATTTACTATGGGAGACAAGGTGGATCCTGTAGATATTGCCAAAGCAGCTGTAGAGCATGGAAAGAGAAATGGCAATGATGTAATTATTATAGATACTGCTGGTAGACTGCATATAGATGAAAACTTAATGGAGGAAATAAAGAATATACATGAAGCAGTTGCTTCAAATGAAGTACTCCTTGTATTAGATGCTATGACTGGACAGGATGCAGTAAATGTAGCAAAGTCATTTGATGATGCCCTTGGCATTACCGGAGTTATACTTACTAAATTAGATGGAGATGCAAGAGGTGGTGCAGCACTATCTATAAGAGCTGTAACTGATAAACCTATTAAATTTGTAGGTATGGGAGAGAAGTTTGATCAATTAGAACCATTTCATCCAGATAGAATGTCATCTAGAATTCTCGGAATGGGGGATGTTCTAAGTCTTATTGAAAGAGCACAGGAAAATATAGATCAACAAAAGGCAATTGACTTAGAAAAGAAAATAAGAACACAACAATTCACATTTGATGATTTCCTAGATCAATTAGATCAGATGAAATCACTAGGACCTATAGATGAACTACTGGGAATGATACCTGGAATGAATTCAAAAGCTTTAAAGGGATTAGATGTAGGAGAAAAAGACATAAAAAAGATAGAGGCTGTTATACAGTCTATGACTAAAAAAGAAAGAACTAATCCTGAAATAATAAATAGTAGCAGAAGAAAACGCATAGCACAAGGCAGTGGAACAGAAGTCCAAGATGTAAACAAACTTTTAAAGCAATTTAAAGAAACTAAAAAGATGATGAAGAAGTTTACAGATATGGAAAAAACAATTAAGAAAAAAGGGAAATTTGGAGTACCTTTTTTCAAATAAATGAGTTGTATATATTTTAAGGAGGTGAAAATATGTCAGTAAAGATTAGATTAAAAAGAATTGGTTCAAAGAAAAACCCTTTTTACAGAATAGTTGTTGCAGATTCTCGTAGGGCTAGAGATGGAAGGTTTATTGAAGAAATTGGATACTATAATCCATTGACTGAACCTAAAACAGTTAAGGTAGATAATGAAAAAGTGATTAACTGGATAGGAAAAGGAGCAAAACCAACTGATACTGTAGATAGATTATTTAAAAACAGTGGTGTATATGAGGAAAAAACTGTTAGCGAAGAATAGTATTTAGGAGGTGCCAAGTTGGGAGAATTAGTAGAGTTTATAGCTAAATCACTTGTTGATAATCCAGATGAGGTTCAAGTAAATGAGGTAGAAGGTAGTCAGTCTATTATCATAGAGCTTAAAGTAGCAGATGAAGATATGGGTAAAGTAATAGGGAAACAAGGAAGAATCGCAAAGGCAATAAGGACAGTAGTAAAGGCAGCAGCGATAAAAGACAATAAAAGAGTTGTAGTAGAGATTATCCAAAAAAACTAAGGATAAATGTTGAAAAACTTGAAATAGGTGGAAAAATGGATTATATAATTGTAGGCAAAATAACAAATACCCATGGAATAAGAGGAGAAGTAAAGGTTTATCCTTTAACTGATGATATAAAACGATTTGATATACTTGAGAATGCCTATATAGGCGATGAGAAAATTCAGGTTCAAATCGATGGGGTAAAATATCATAAAAACCTTGTTATTCTAAAATTCAAAGAATATAGTGATATAAATGAAATCAAAGATTTTAAAGATTGCTTTATATATGTAGATGAACAAGGGAAAATTAAATTACCTAAAGATCATTTTTTCATTCATGAGATTTTAGATTCAGAGATATTTGATATAGATATGAATTTAATAGGCATTTTGATAGATGTAATTCAGGGACCTGGCAATGACGTTTATCTTGTTAAGGATAGTGAAAATGGAAAAGAGTACTTGATACCCGCTGTAAAAGAATTTGTTAAAAAGATCGATATAGAAGAGAAAAAAATATATATAGATCCTATAGAAGGTATGTTAGAATGAAAATTGATATATTGAGTTTGTTTCCTGAATTTTTCACTTCGTTTTTAGAGTGGAGCATAATAGGTAAGGCAATAGAAGGTGAAAAGGTTCTAATTAACAATATTAATATAAGAGACTTTTCTAAAAACAAGCATAAAAAGGTAGATGACTACCCATTTGGTGGTGGAAATGGAATGCTAATTAAACCAGAGCCTGTATTTGATGCGATACAAAGTGTCAAAAATAAAGACTCCAGAGTTATATATTTATCGCCACAGGGTAAAAAAATAAACCAAAAACTTGTAAATGAGCTATCCAATGAAAAGCATATTGTGCTACTATGTGGACATTATGAAGGTTTAGATAACAGGATAATTGAGAATTATATAGATGAAGAGATATCAATAGGAGATTTCGTACTTACGGGAGGAGAACTTCCAGCAATGGTACTTATCGATTCTATAATAAGGCTACTACCTGGAGTTCTTAGATCTGAAGAGTCATATAAAAAAGATTCTCATTACAATGGACTTTTAGAGAGTCCCCAATACACACGTCCAAGAGTCTTTAACGGACATCCTGTTCCAGAAGTTTTGATTTCTGGAGATCATAAGAAGATTGATGATTGGAGAAAGTTGGAATCTTTTAAAGCAACTCTACTTAAAAGACCAGATTTAATTCAAGAGTGTAATTTAAATGAAAAAGAATTAGAAATGTTATCTGAAGTTACGAAGAATTTATAATAAAATAAATTAGTTGTTTTGCAATAAAACATATGTTATAATACCTAGCATGTGGAATTACAGGCGGTCCTCTGATTACAAGAACGTCTAGCAAGAAGGGAGGATATACAATGGATTTAATTAAAATGATAGAAGATGCTCAAGTAAAAGAAAACTTAACAGACTTTAATGTTGGAGATACTGTAAAAGTTGATTATAAAGTAGTAGAAGGTAGTCGTGAGAGAATTCAAACATATGAGGGAACAGTTATTAAAAAACAAGGTGAAGGTGTTAGAAGTACATTTACTGTTAGAAGACTTTCTTATGGAGTAGGAGTAGAGAGAACTTTTCCAGTTCATTCTCCAAGAATTGAGAAACTAACTGTTACTAGAAAAGGTAAAATAAGAAGGGCAAGACTATTCTACCTAAGAGATAGACAAGGTAAGGCAGCTAAAGTTAAAGAAAAGAGATTTTACTAATCAATTGGGACTATTAAAGTCCCAATTTTATTTAAGTGGGTGAAGATATGAATATAAATTGGTATCCAGGACATATGAAAAAAACAAGAGAATCTATTGAAAAGAGTTTAAAGATGGTAGATATTGTGTATGAATTGATTGATGCAAGAATACCATACAGCAGTCAAAATCCTCTAATAGACAATATTATCAAAGATAAGCCAAGAATAGTTATTTTAAATAAATATGATCTAGCTAATCAAACTGGAAATCAACTATGGCAAAGTTATTTTCAAGAAAATAAAATAAATTCTGTACTATTAAATTCTATTCAAGGGAAGGGAATTGAGCGACTAATTACTGCCTCGTATGAGGTTACAGCTGAAAAAAGAAAAGCATATGAAAATAAAGGTATAATCAGCAGGCCTATTAGGGCTATGATACTCGGAATACCTAATGTAGGCAAATCTACTTTGATCAACAGTCTATCAGGTAGGAAAGGTGCAAAGACAGGAAACAGACCAGGAGTGACAAAGACCAATCAATGGATAAAGATAAAGGGTAAACTAGAATTGCTCGATACCCCAGGAATACTATGGCCTAAATTTGAAGACACAAGTGTAGGTTTAAACTTGGCATTTACTGGTGCTATTAAAGATGAGATATTGGATACAGAAACATTAGCACTAAGACTTATTGAGAGGCTGATAATAGTTTCACCAGAGTTGATATGCAATAGATATGGAATCGACATAGATGATAAGACTGGACTTGATGTCATGGAAGATATAGGAAGGCGAAGAGGATGTATTATAAGTGGCGGAGAAGTCGACTATACAAAAGTTAGTAACATCATATTAGATGAATTTAGAAAAGGTATAATTGGGAATATAACATTAGAATATCCTAATGAAGAGGAGTAGTCTATTTTGCTAAAATTAGAAGAAGAAATTTACAAGATAGGATATAATTATATCGCATGCATAGATGAAGTTGGCAGAGGTTGCTTGGCAGGAGATGTGCTTGCCTGCGCAATCATTATGCCTAGAGGGTTAAGGATTGAAGGAGTAAATGATTCAAAGAAATTAAGTGAGAAAAAACGAAATTACTTATATAATATAATACTTGAAAAATCAATTGCCGTCGGTATAGGCAGAGTAAGTCCTGATATTATAGATAAGATAAATATCAAGGAAAGTACTAAATTAGCTATGAAAAGAGCTGTAAAGAACTTAAGCGATAAAGACGGAAATGAAATTAAATCTGAGTTTTTATTGATAGATGCTGAAGAAATTAATTGCAATATACCTAGTAAAGCTATCGTTAAAGGTGATGAAAAAAGCCATGGCATAGCCTGTGCATCTATAATAGCAAAAGTGTATAGGGACAATCTATGTAGTGATTGGGATGATTTATATAAAGGATATAATTTTAAAAAGCATAAGGGATATGGAACAAAGGAGCATAGAGAATATATACTAGAAATTGGGCCTTCTCCCATTCATAGAATGACTTTTTTAAAAAAGATCTTAAATAAATGATTGATAGGTGATTAATTTGAAGATAAATCAATATTTAATAAATAATTTTAAGGTAGATGAAAATAATTTTTTAAATAAAAATACAATATTTAAAGGCAAGATAATAGATATTTTTGGATCTAAGGTTTTAATAGAGACAAAAGGTAGAAATGTATTGCCTGCAACTTTAGACTCAGATGTCACGGTGAATATAGGTGACGAATTGACCTTCTTAGTTAAATCATCTAGTAAAAATGAAATACTTATAAAGGCAATGAATAAAGAAGAATTAGAACAGTTAAGCACAACAAATAAAAACGATTCGGATAGTTCTATTTTGAAATTACTAAAAAATATGAATATAGAAGAAAATAAAACATCTTTAGATATGGTTAAGAATCTTATTAAAGGTAATGTTGCTTTAAGTAGAGAAAACATAAATAATAGTATAAAAATTTTGGACAAAGTAATACAGCTAGATTCTATTGCTGAAGATGAAAGGGTTATTATATTAAATGAAGTAAGATCAGAAAAAATGCTTAAGGATTATAATGTTTCAAAAGATGAAATTCGAAACAATGAAAACAATTCAAATATTCAAGCAGATAAAAAAACATTAATTACCCTAGATACCAATAAAGAAGAATTAAATGCTAAGGTTTTTAATAAAGACACATTTAATGCTAGAATCACTAATAAAGCAATTGAGTTTAAATCAAATGATGTAAAAACGGGTTCTGAGATTGATATAAATAACAGTCATATAAATAAGGTATTAAGTTTAAAATCTGATATAAAAAATCTAATAGTGATAAAAGAAAATATAGATTTTAAAGAAAAAGATATAACTATTGATATAAAAGATATTCTTGCTGAAAATAGTAGCATAAATTTAAAAGATGGCTTAGCTAAGCTTATTACGTTTTTTATTAAAAATGATATTAAGCCAAATCTAAATAATATAATAAATATGCAGGAGTTAAACCAAACTCCTGAAAAATTTATTGAAAAACGGAATAATTTACAAAATGTATTAAAGACAAAATTAGGTGAAAATACATTTAAAGATTTATTTATTACAGAAGAAACATCGGATCAAGATGGCTTAAAAGAGATTAAAGGTACAATTTTTGAAATTCAAGACATAATAGATAAAATTAAATCTCATGGTAAATTTAATATAAATAAAGAAGTGATAGAGTTAAAAAATAAAAATGATTTTTTAACTGATATAAATAAAAACTTATTATTTACATTAATACCAATTACTCATAAGAAATATGACCTAAATGGAGTTATGAATTTCATTAAAAAAAATAATAAAAAATCAAATAAAGATAATACAAATGTATTTATCAATTTAAACACACATAGTATTGGAAACATAAAAATATCCTGTAATTTTACAGGATATAATCTGGGTATAAAAATGGGAATGGAAAAAAAACATTTAGATTTATTCCAAAAAAATGAAGAAATCCTAATACAAAAAATTATAAACTTAGGTTATAAAGTAAAAACCATTAACTATGTTTTTGAAGATGAGATAGATATTATTGATACAATCAATGGAAGTCCGAAATCAAGTTCTACATATTATCTGGATGTAAAGGTGTAAAAATGGATAAAAACAATAAAAATAAAGCCGTAGCATTAAAATATTCAAAAGATGATATCTCTCCTAAAGTAATAGCAAAGGGGCAAGGTGTAGTTGCTAAAAATATTTTACAGAAGGCTATAGATGAAAATATCACTATATATGAAGATAAAGATTTAGTGGATAAGTTAATTGGGTTAGATATAGATGAACAAATACCAGAAGAATTGTATGAAGTTGTAGCTGAGATAATATTTTATGTCTATAGTTTGGATTCGAAAAAAGAAAGGTAAAAATATGAATAATATTTCAAAAGGCAGAAAAGGAGAATTGCTTTGTAAGTCATATCTTGTAAATCAGGGATATGTTATTTTAGAATTGAATTATAGAAATAATATAGGTGAAATTGATATTATAGCGTTTGATAAGAAAAATAAAATATTAGCATTTATAGAAGTGAAGACGAGGACAAGCTTGGCATTTGGACTTCCTTGTGAAGCTGTAAATAAAAACAAGCAAAGAAAGATAATAAATTGTTCTAAAATCTATATCAATGTAAGAAGGTATTTAAATTATCAACCTAGATATGATATCATGGAAGTATATTTGACAGAAGATATAAAGATAAACCATATTGAAAATGCATTTTGTTGAAAAAAATAGATAAAGATATTATTTGCACTATTACCAAGGAAATTTATAAATTGTAGAGGAGTGTTTCCTATGTATTCCAAAGTAAATACTTGTGTACTTCAAGGTTTAGATGGATGGAATGTAGAAGTAGAAACTGATTTAGCTAGAGGTATCCCTGTCTTTAATATAGTGGGATTGCCTGATATTTCTATTAAGGAATCTAAAGAAAGAGTGCGCTCAGCAATTAAAAATAGTGGTTACGAATTTCCGCTAAGTAGAATAACCATCAATCTTGCACCAGCTAATCTGAAAAAAGAAGGATCACAGATAGATTTATCTATTGCAATTGGTATTTTAAAATCTTCAGGAATAGTTCGTATATCAAATATGGAAGATTTAATATTAATAGGGGAACTTTCATTGGATGGAAAGATAAATGCAATAGAGGGAGCACTGCCTATGGTAATAGCTATGAGGCAAATGAATAAATCTAGATGTATAATTCCATATGGCAACAAAGAAGAATGTGGAGCAATAGAAGGTATAGAGATAATCCCAGTAAAACATTTAACAGAAGTAGTAGATTATTTAAATAGTGAACTACATATCAAACCATATAAAAATAGCTTACAAATAGCTATTAATGATATTAAACATAATCTGGATTTTTCAGATATAAAAGGACAGACTGGACTTAAAAGGGCTTTGGAAATTGCTGCTTCAGGATTCCACAATTGTCTGATAATAGGTCCGCCTGGAGCGGGTAAAACTATGGCAGCAAGAAGACTCCCTACAATAATGCCAGGTCTTACCTTTGAAGAAGCTATAGAAGTCACCAAAATTTATAGTATATCGGGATTACTATCTTCTAGTCAATTGATAGATAGCAGACAATTTAGAGCTCCTCATCATACTGCTTCACAAGTAGCACTTATTGGTGGAGGTAGAGTACCTAAGCCAGGTGAAGTATCCCTTGCGCATAATGGGGTCTTGTTTTTAGATGAATTGCCTGAGTTTAAAAAGAGCGTGTTAGAGGTTTTAAGACAACCCTTAGAAGATGGATTTGTTACTATTTCAAGGGCTAAGGCAAGTCTCACTTTTCCATCAAAATTTATGTTAATAGCTAGTATGAATCCTTGTCCATGTGGGTACTTAGGAGATCCATTTCACCAATGCAATTGTAGTCAGTCGAGTATAGATAAATATCTCGGTAAGATAAGTAATCCTCTTTTAGATAGAATTGATATCCATATCGAAGTTTCGCCTGTAAAGTATGAAGATTTAAAACAAAGTGCAAAAGAAGAAACTTCAAGTGAAATAAGGGAAAGGGTAAATCGTGCAAGGAAAATTCAATTGAATAGATTTGAAGGTATG
Source organism: uncultured Tissierellaceae bacterium (assembly GCA_964428475.1). Classification (GTDB taxonomy): domain Bacteria; phylum Bacillota; class Clostridia; order Tissierellales; family Tissierellaceae; genus JARICQ01. The sequence continues at coordinate 7,758 of CAYRYO010000006.1, read as the reverse complement.
GATATAAATAGCAATTCTGAAATATCACCTAATGATTTAAATAAATATTGTGCTCTTGATAAAAACTCTGAGCTTATAATGAATCGTGCATTTAAAAAATATAATTTTACAGGTAGAACTTATAACAAATTGCTTAAAGTTTCAAGGACTATAGCTGATCTAGAGAATGAAAAAAACATCAGAGAAAATCATATTTTAGAAGCTATAAGATATAGAACTCTAGATAGTAAATATTGGGGGTAATGTATTGGATATTGATGATAGAGATATTTTAATATGGTTAAGTAGTTTGAATATAGGAAATCATAATATAAGTAAGTTGGTCGATGAATTTCCAGACTTAATAGATTTATGGTATAGTAAAAAGGAAAAGTTAGAATCCATTAATAGACTTAACTATCCTATAATAAATAAAATATTAAAAAATAGAAATGAAGATTACTTAAGTAAATTGTTAGATACTATAGAAGCACAAGATATAAGGATTATTACGTTACTAGATGAGAATTACCCAAAACATTTACTACATATAGATGATAAACCCAATGTAATTTATATGAAAGGTGATATACTGGAAAAAGATAATTTAGCTATTGGTATTGTAGGATCTAGAAAATCTACTAGCTATGGAAAATGGGGAGCTGAAAAGTTTACTAAAGAATTAGTAAAAATGGGAATTACTATTATAAGCGGACTAGCAAATGGAATAGATACTATTGCTCACAAGACAACTTTAGAAAATGATGGCAGGACAATAGCTGTTTTAGGGACTGGAATAGACAAGATATATCCTGCAAAAAACAAACAGCTTTATAAAGATATACAAAGCAATGGGGCTGTAATTACAGAATTCTCATTAGGTACTCAACCGCTTGCATATAATTTTCCTCAAAGGAATAGGATAATCAGCGGACTTTCCTTGGGGATAATAGTAATTGAAGCGCAGGAAAAATCTGGATCCTTAATTACTGCCACTCATGCATCTAATCAAGGTAGGAGTGTATTTGCCTTGCCAGGTAATATAAATAGTTTATTTAGCAAAGGAACAAACAAATTAATTAGAGATGGAGCTAGACCTTTATTAGAAATAGATGACATCCTAGAAGAAATTTACGAGCTACGAGAGTTGAAAAATCAAAATATAGTTAAAGACAATTTAAATTTAGATGACTTTAGTGAAATAGAAATTAAAATAATAAATTGCATAGAAAGTCAACCTACTCACTGTGATGAAATTTCCTATAAAACTGGAATAAATATATCAGAATTAAATAGTATATTAACTATTTTAGAATTAAAGGGAATAGTCCAAGAATTAAGTGGTAGAATATTTACGATTTGTTAGATGTATTTACTGGAGGTGTATGTTTTGCAAAAAAAGTTAGTTGTAGTAGAGTCACCTACTAAAGCAAAAACAATTGGTAAGATATTAGGAAGAAATTATAAGGTAGTTGCATCGGTAGGGCATATTAGAGATCTGCCTAAGTCTAGTCTTGGAATTGATGTAGAAAATGAATTTGAGCCAAAATATATTACTATAAGAGGAAAAGGGCCTATAATAAAGGATTTGAAAAGTCATGCTAAAAAAGCAGATAAGATTTTCTTAGCTACTGACCCTGATAGAGAGGGAGAAGCTATTTCTTGGCATTTAGCATACATTTTAAAACTAGATGAAAAAGATAATGTAAGAGTAGAATTTAATGAAATTACAAAGGAAGCTGTTAAAAAGGCTATAAAAAATCCTAGGAAAATAGACTTAAACTTAGTAGATGCTCAACAAGCAAGGCGTATATTAGATAGATTGGTGGGTTATAAAATAAGTCCCTTGCTTTGGAGAAAGATACGAAAGGGATTAAGTGCAGGAAGAGTGCAAAGTGTTGCATTAAAATTGATTTGTGACAGAGAAATGGAAATAAATGATTTTAAACCTGAAGAATATTGGAGTATAAGTTCCAAGCTAAGTAAAGACAAAGAAACATTTGAATCTAAATTTTATGGAGAATTAAAAGACGGCAAGGAAAATAAAATTGAACTTAAGTCAAGTGTAGATGTAGATTCAATTTTGAACAGATTAGACAAGGATACATTTCATGTAAGCGAAGTGAAAAGGGGAAAGAAAAAAAGAAACCCATATCTTCCCTATACAACGAGTACCATGCAACAAGATGCTTCAAAAAAACTTCGTTTTACTACTAAAAAAACTATGATGGTTGCACAACAGCTTTACGAAGGAATAGACATAAAAGGTGAAGGTAGTTTAGGTTTAATTACTTATATGAGAACAGATTCAACCAGAATATCGGATGAAGCAGTAGATGTCGCTACTTTGTTAATAAAAGAAAAATATGGTGATAAATATTCGAATGGTGGAAAAAACTATTCCAAGAAATCTAAAAAAGGTCAGCAGGATGCACATGAAGCTATAAGGCCTACCTATATATTGAAAGAACCAGATGTGATAAAGGATTCACTTACTAAAGATCAGTATAATTTATATAAGATGATTTGGGAAAGGCTTATTGGTTCTCAAATGAAACCGGCCATATATGATACTTTTTCAGTAACTATAAATAGCAATGATATATTGTTTAAAGCTAATGGTTCTATTCTTAGCTTTGATGGATTTTTAAAGGTATATAAAAGTAGTGATGAAGAAGAAAAAGATTCAAGATTACCTTTACTGGAAAAAGGAGATAAATTATTAGTTAAAAACATAATACCAAATCAACATTTCACCAAACCCCCTGGAAGATATACAGAAGCCTCTCTTATTAAAACTTTAGAAGAATTAGGGATTGGAAGACCAAGTACTTTTTCTCCGACTATTGGAACTATACTAGCTAGAAATTATGTAGAATTTGAAAAGAGAAGTTTTATTCCAACTGAATTAGGATTTTTAGTGAATGATCTTCTTGTTGAATACTTTAAAGAAGTTGTTAATGAGGAATTTACAGCGGAATTAGAAGAAAAACTTGATGAAGTTGCAGATGGAGATTTAACATGGAGGCAAGTTGTAAAGGATTTCTATAAAGATTTTGATGTGCTTATGAAAAAAGCTGATGAAGAAATTGAAGAAATTGAAATAAAAGATGAGGTAACAGATATACCATGTGAAAAATGTGGAAAAATGATGGTAGTAAAGCATGGCAGGTATGGAAAGTTTTTAGCATGTCCCGGTTATCCAGAATGTAAAAATACTAAGCCCATAGTTGAAAAAATAGATGTTAAATGTCCCAAATGTGAAGGAGATTTAATAAAGAGAAAATCAAAAAAAGGTAGGGTTTTCTATGGTTGTGATAAATATCCAGAATGTGATTTTATATCTTGGAATGAACCAGTAGAAAAGAAATGTCCACATTGTAATAGTTTAATGGTAGTTAAGAGGAGTAAGAGTGGGAAAAAAATAGAATGCACAAATAAGGAGTGTAAGTATTCCGAAGTTGAAAAAGTATAAATTATTAAAATTTTCTGTACAATCTAGAGATTTTGTAGTAAAATATTCTTATGATGTCTTTAGTACAGATTCACCTAATAACTATAAAAAAATGGTGCATATTAAATAGAGGAGGATTAATTATTGTGGAAAGTTTATTAAGGAAAACAAGAAAATTAAATAAATCACTACAGGGATATGGTTCAAAGCCAGTTTCATTCTCTGAATTAAGTGAAATACTTAGTAGCATTTTAGATGCAAATGTTTATATTGCTAATAAGAGGGGTAAGGTCTTGGGCTATGAATTGGCTCAAGGATTTGAATGTGATATAGTTCAGTCTGAAATTGTCGAAGAAAAGAGGTTTCCAAAAGAATATAATGATGAACTACTAAGCGTAGATGAAGCAAGAGAGAACGTTAAGGAGATAACTGATTGTGTATTTGATCAAGTTTCAGAATGCGATTACCCAGATAAGGTGTCTACTATAATCCCTATAAACAATGCTGGCAATAGATTAGGCACTTTGGTCTTAGCTAGATTTGGTAAAGAATTTACTACAGAAGATTTGGTATTAGGAGAATATAGTGCTACTATAGTAGGAATGGAGATTTTAAGATCTAAAACTGAAGAAATAGAAGAGGATGCTAGGAAAAAATCTATAGTTCAAATGGCGATAGGGACTCTTTCATATTCAGAGTTAGAGGCTATGGAACATATATTTAAGGAATTAGAAGGTAGTGAAGGACTTTTAGTAGCTAGTAAGATAGCAGATAGAGTAGGAATTACTAGATCTGTTATAGTAAATGCTCTAAGAAAGTTAGAGTCTGCAGGTGTAATTGAATCTAGATCACTTGGAATGAAAGGAACACATATAAAAATATTAAATGATAAATTGAAAGGTGAACTTATTAAAATAAAAGAATAGCGAATGCTATTCTTTTATTTTAAATTTTACATTCTACATTTATGGTCATTTAGCACTATTATATAAAATTAGCTTGATATTTTGTGACTATAAATGTAAAATATTGTATGTGGGTTATTTATAAAATAATAGGAGTGACGCTATTTTAAATACATTTATAGTCATTGTTATTGGAATTATTACATAAAATTAACTTGATATATTATGAATATAAATGTAGAATGTTGTATAATAGGTATATTTAGAAGATAATAGGAGGGAAGCTATGTTAAATAGTTTATATAACAATATAGATTTTTACAAGAAAGCTTTAGATGGAACATGGGAAAGAAACAAGGCAATAAGTAGTAATTTAGCTAATGTTAATACTCCTAATTACAAAAGAAAAACAGTTGATTTTGAAGAACAGTTGAAAAAATCAATAAATAGAAATCAAGTAGAATTAATGACAACAAATGAAAGACATATTAAAAATAATAATTCTGAATTTTCACCTTTCATAAATATAGACAATTCAATGTCCTATAGAATAGATGGTAATAATGTCAATATTGACACTGAAAATGCTGAACTAGCTAAAAATACAATAATGTATAATGCATTGATAAAACAAGTTTCGGATGAGTTTAAAAAAATAAAAAATGTAATTTCAGAAGGGAGTAAATAATATATGAGTATATTTGACTCTATAAATGTATCGGCTTCAGCATTAAATGCTGAAAAGGCTCGTATTGATGTTATTTCAAAGAATATTGCAAATGCCAAATCTACCAAAGCTACCGGAGGTACTCCTTATAGAAGACAGATGGTTGTGTTTGAAGAAAATAAAATAGGATCATTTAAGGCACATTTAGATAAACAAATGAATAATATAAACAATGGGGGCGTTAAAATAAGCAAGATAGTTGAAGATGACTCTCCTTTTAAATTAGTTTATGAACCAGGTCATCCTGATGCAGATGAATCAGGATATGTTGAGATGCCTAATGTTGACACTGTAAAAGAAATGGTTGATCTTATAAGTGCTCAGAGAGGATATGATTCAAATGTAACTGCACTCAATACATCTAAATCTATGCTTATGAAAGCTCTTGAGATTGGAAGGGGATAATTAAATGAAGATAAATAATATAAAAGATTTTGTAAATTTTAAAGAATATCAAGAAGAAGCAAAAAATACAAATAAAGATAATAGTTTTTCTCAAGTTTTTAAAAATGCTTTAAATGATGTAAATAAAATGCAAATTGATAGCAGGCAACAAAAGAATTTACTAGCATTAGGAGAAATTGAAAACTTACATGACTTATCTATAATATCTGAAAAGGCTGAAATATCACTACAAGTAGTAATGAGTATGAGAAATAAAATAGTAGAAGCATACAAGGAAATCATGAGAATACAAATATAATTTTAATTTTAATGTACTAATATATATAGGAATGAGGTTTATTAATGCTAGAGTCATTGCAAAACTTACGAAGACAATTAACTGAATACTGGGGTTCGGCAGATAAAAAAAAGAAGTTGAAAATTATTTCTATTAGTTTAGTTATCGTTCTTGGACTTACCTTAGCTATATTGTATTTTACTAGAACGCAATACGAAGTCCTTTACGGGAATTTAAGCTTAAAGGATATGGGTCAAATTACTACTAGACTTGATGAAATGAATATAGTTTGGAAATCAAGTGATGATCAAAGAACTATTTTAGTACCTTCAGATGTTAAAAATAAGGCGAAAATCGAACTTGCCAATTATGGTCTTCCAAAAGAAGGATACAGTTATATAGATGCTTTTAATGATAGCACATGGACTATGACTGATTATGATAAAAAGCAAAGAGAAAAGTTAGCTTTAAGAAGTGAGCTTGCTTCAAAGATAAGTGAAATATCTGGAATAATGAGTGCAGATGTATTTATAAGTGAAAAAGAAGATACTAGTTTTATATTAGATAATGATGACAGAAAAACTACAGCTTCAATATACATAGAAAAAAGTAGCAATAACCCACTATCAGCTGAGAAGGTAAATTCAATTAAACATTTAGTAGCAGCTGCAGTTACGATGGATGTAGAAGATGTAAAAGTAATAGATGATGACGGAAAACTTTTAGGTGAACAGACAGAAGATGATTTATTTGGAGCTGATATATACACTGTAAAACAAGGCTTAGAAAATAGAATAAATCAAAGTATAATAAGATTTTTAGAAAACATAGTAGGGCATGGTAATGTAGATGTAATGTCTAGTGTGAAAATCAATATGGATAGTGAAAAAACTACTATAGTAGAATTTGCACCGCCCATAGAGGGGAATGAAGAAGGGCTGATACGTTCTCTTGAAGAAGTAGAAGAACATATGATAGGTGGCACAACGGGAGGAATACCTGGTACTGAAGAAAATATTGAAGATAATCTAACTCTCGACGATAATGGAAACAAATACGATAAAGTAAGTAGGATAATCAATAATGAACTAAATGAAATAAACCGTGAAATAAGACAAGCCCCTGGCAAGGTGGAAAGCATTACTGTGGCTGTTTTATTAAATAAGAACTCTTTAGCGGATGGTGAATTGACCCCGGATAGAGAAAAGGAATTTACAGACTTGATATACGCTGCAACTGGACTTGATACAAAGCAAGTACAAGTCAATGCTGAAAGCTTTACCAAAGAAGGTGTAGATAATATGCAAGTTGAAAAAGCCAGTTTAAATATAATGTATATAGGATTAGGTATTCTGGTTTTAGTATTATTATTAATTGCATTTGCAATGTACACAAAGGCTAAGAGGAAGAAAGAAAAAGATGAAGAAATTGAAAATATGATATTAGAAAAATCTATGATTGAAGAAGATATAGATGAGTTAGAATTTCAAGAAGAAGAATCTAAAATGAAATCTCAAATTAATAATTTTGTTGAAAAGAAACCTGAAGCGGTTGTTCAGTTACTCAGGAATTGGTTAAATGAATAGGAGCGAATTGTAATGTCTAGGAAACAAATCTCAGGGAAGGAAAAAGTAGCTATCTTGCTGATAACTCTTGGACCTCAAAAATCTGCAGAAATATTTAAACACTTAAGTGAAGAGGAAATAGAGGAATTAACACTGCAAATAGCTAATATGAGAATGGTGTCTCCAGATGAGAAAAAAGATATAATAGCAGAGTTCTATCAAATTTGCTTAGCACAGGAATATATTTCTGAAGGTGGAATTAATTACGCAAAAGAAGTTTTAGAAAGAGCACTTGGGTCAGATAAAGCAGTAGATATAATTAGTAAATTAACATCTTCATTACATGTTAAGCCATTTGAATTTATTAGAAAAGCAGATCCAGAGCAGTTGTTGAATTATATACAAAATGAACATCCTCAAACTATAGCGTTGATATTATCCTATTT
>CAYRYO010000005.1:0-64009 GCA_964428475.1 uncultured Tissierellaceae bacterium | reverse complement strand
ATCCCGTTGTGAAAGGCAGGTTTCTCACGCGTTACTCACCCGTCCGCCGCTAAGATAATCAAAGCTTCACTATAAATAGATCTGCTAAGAAAACTTCGCTCGACTTGCATGTGTTAAGCACGCCGCCAGCGTTCGTCCTGAGCCAGGATCAAACTCTCAATTAAAAGTGTTTGACTTGACTAGCTCAAATTGTTTTGCTGACTGTTTGTTTCATGTGTGTTACTTTATATAATTCAAAGTTTCTTACACTGTTTAGTTGTCTAGGTTCTGTGTCGTCTCAGTTTCGCTACTCAAATCTATTACTCGCTAGGCTCGTATAGATTTGGTGCTCATTGCGCTTGACCTACTAAAACTCACTACCGTTCGTTAAGTTAGGTCATAGTCTCTCGAGGCGACTTATTTAGTATAACATCTACTAAACTCTTTGTCAACTGTTTTTTTAAAACTTTTTCGACTTTATTGTCGATTTGTTTTTAGCCACAGCCGACTTTTATTATAATACTATGTTTGTTAATAAAAGTCAATAGATTTTTAAGCTTTTATCTAAATTTAATTTTGTCTATTATATTTCTCTATATTTCTCACATATTATGCTTTAATTTGTTATAATAATTTTATTAGCATTTAAATATGAAAGGAAGGGATGTATTGTGGAATTTAGACAGTTAGAAACATTTATCCAAGTGGCTAATTTAAAAAGCTTCTCAAAAGCTTCACAGGTTTTATATATTACTCAACCCACAGTAACAAATCACATACAAAACCTAGAAAAAGAATTAGATACTATACTTATCAATAGATATGGAAAATCCATAACACTTACCCATGAAGGTAATTTGTTTTATAAATATGCTGTAAATATAATTAATTCATGCCAAATGGCAAAATTTAATCTTGCTTCATATAAAGGTAAAGTACAGGGCCATCTGCATATACATTCTAGTAGCGTCCCTATTAGGAATATTCTTCCTAATATTATAAATAAATTTCTAATAGAATATCCTGATATAACATTTACATTATCCGAAAAAGATTCAAAAGAAGTTATCTATACAATCATAAATGGAGAAGCTGATTTTGGAATAGTAGGTGCGCAATATGAATCTAGTCATATAGATTATATCGATTTAGCACAAGATAGACTTGTCGTAATAGTTCCAAAAAATTCAAAATATAATTTTAAGAATTTTTCATATATCAGTAAAAACATATTATTCGACGAGAATGTGCTTTTCCGTGAAGAAGGTTCAGGCACTAGAAACCTAATAGAAAAAACATTAAATGATAATATGATTGATTTAAATGACCTAAATATAATTGGATATATAAATGATACTGAATCCATAAAAGAATTAGTGTCCTTAGGGGTGGGTATAGGATTTGTATCCGAAAGGTCTTTGGGAAATGAACTAAGTTTTAAAAATTACAATGCATTATTTATTCACGACTTGGACTTTTCAAGAAAATTTTATTTTGCATATCACAAATATAGACAACTTTCTCCACTCAATAAAACTTTTAAAGATTTTGTTCTTAAATTAAAGATATAGAAGTAAAGTATATACTTTACTTCTATATCTTTTTTATCCCATTTTTAAATGAAAAAATCGTGGCTTGTACCCTATCATTTAATTCTAATTTTTTAAATATACTAGATATATGGTTTTTAACAGTTTTTTCGCTTATAAATATCTCATTAGCTATAGCTTTATTGTTTAAACCTTCAGATATTAAAGTTAAAACTTCAAATTCTCTCCTGGTAAGACTATTGATTTTTTCTATATTTGCATCTTTATAATTATCTTCTTTAAGACTTTCAACCACTTCAGCTATTCTAGGTTGTATATAGGTTTTTCCCTTCATGACATGACGAATAGCTTTTATAAAACTATCTGCATTTGAATCCTTAACAATGTATCCATCTGCACCTAAATTCAATGTCCTTAAAATATACTCCCTATCATCATGTATTGTAAGCATTATTATTTTAGAATCTATTCCAATATCTTTAAGTTTTCTAAGAGTTTCTATCCCACTAACATTAGGCATATTTATATCTAGTAGAATAACATCAGGTTTTAGCTCCAATGCTTTTTGATAGCCTTCTTCACCATCACTTGCCTGACATATAACTTTTATATCGTCTTCTAATTCTAAAATCTGCCTTATACCTTCTCGTATTAGTACATGATCATCTACAAGAAGAACTTTAATTTTATCTAAATTCATATATTATCCTCCCCCAATGGTATTTGTATAATTAATTTAGTACCTTTGTTTTTAGAAGATAATACTTTGAAATCCCCTTCTAATAGTTTCACTCTTTGTTTTATACTAATAAGTCCAAATCCATTATTTATTTCATCATATGAATTTATCTGTTCTTCAACATCAAAACCAATCCCATCATCACTGATTAATAAATTTATCTTGTTACTAGGTTTTTCTATTATTATTTTAGCCTGCTTAGCATTGGAATGTTTCTTTATATTGTTTAGTCCCTCTTGCACTATCCTAAATAGCGAAACTTCTACCGTTGAATCAAGTTCTCCTATGTTTTGTAATATATTCAGACTAATATCTATATTGGTTTCAATTTTAAACTTTTCTATATATTTCCCCAGTGTAGGAGTCAAACCTAAATCATCTAAACTCATAGGCCTAAGTTCATATATGACATTTCTCACATTATTAAGTACATCTTTAGTTAAATCTTTAAGATTTATAATCTCATCTTTTGTTTTTTCCGGATCTTTTTTTATAAGTTTTTCACATAATTCAGCTTTTAATATTATGTTTGCTAACGATTGCGCTGGCCCATCATGTATATCTCTTGCTAATCTAAGTCTTTCTTCTTCTTGCGCTTCAATAATCTTTATTGCCAGCATATGCTTTTCACTTAATCCATCTATAGTAGATGCTACATCATCCATATTACCAAGTAAGTATTCAGTAGCTACTTTTATCTGCTTGTTTAAACCCTCAGCCTTTTTATATAATTCAAATGAACTTTTTAACCTTATTTCAAGTTCACTTCTTCTTTTAATAAGGTTTTTTTCTTCTTCTCTCTTAAGGAATAGTATCACTCTTGTTTGATTTGCAAGATCATATGCTTCTTGTATTTCTTTTTCGCTGTATTTTTCGAAATTCTTACTTTTGCTGGACAAATTCAGTCTATGCTTTTTATTCAGCTTTTCAATTCTATTGACTTCTTCTATTTGTTCTTTTATTTCTGTCTTTAATGCATCTAATTCACTTTCTAGTCTTTCATGTTCATTTTTAGAATAGGTAACTATCTCTTCGATTTCTCCTTGACTTTTTTCAATGTTTTCTACAGTAGATTGTAATATTTCATTTAGTTTTCTTATGTCAATTTGTGTTTTATCGCTCATATCCTAAACCTGTAAATTTTCTATTTCTCTTATCTCTTCTCCCGAGAGAACTTTATTTAAATCAATTAGTATAAGGAGCCTTTTTTCACCTAATTTCCCCACCCCTGTTATATATCTCTTATCAACACCAGATATAATCTCTGGAGCAGGATCTATATCAGTGTCATTAAGTCTAACAGTTTGAGAGGCTTCATCTACCACAAAACCAACTTCTTTATCGTTTAAGTTTATAACTATAATCCTGGTATCTTTATTATATTCTATTTTGCCTAATAAAAATCTTTTCTTTAGATTTATGATCGGTATTACTTTCCCTCTATAATTTATTACCCCTTCCATAAAATCTGGAGTATTGGGTAGTGATGTTGATTCTTCATATGGGCTTATTTCCTGTACATTCATGATATCTATCCCAAATTCTCCCTTATCTAACTTAAAAACAACATATTGCTTTTCTGACATAATAACTCTCCCCCTTAAATATAAATGCTTTTAAAGAACATTAACGTTTGATAATCTCGCTACTATTTTTTTAAATTATAATAGTGATGTAAATATACTTGCATAATTTTTAGCTAAATTGAATGAATTAAAATCAAATTCCTTTTTCTTTAAAGGTGCAGTAATATAAACTAAGCCTTTAATATCACCATTCCTTATCATTGGTACAACTATAACCGATTTCCAACTTGGTATTCCTGATACAGTTTCACTATTTTTCAAATCATCCCAATCTATCAAAAATTCACCCTTTTTATTTGATATTACTCTATCTATTATTTGCCTGTTTAGTACAGGTGTATCTATGAAATTTTCATTTGACTTGATTCTAGTATAATGTTTTTTTTCGCTTTTATCAAGCACCATAATAGTTGCAGTCTCTGCATCTATTACATTCAGCAATTCGCCTAAAAACTTATATATTTTTTGCTTTAAATCACCTTTTTCTTCTGTTAATTGTATTATCTGAATAAATCCCAATATATTCTTGTTGTCAATTTCACTAGTTCCTGTTAATATTCCTGCTAGCTTATCTACTCTCTCAAAGGAATCATCCATATTATAGTCCCATATGCATACTTTGTTTCTCCCAGTTTGTTTTGCATAGTATAAAGCCTGATCAGCCTTTTCAACTAAATCTTCTTTGAATTTACTATGACTTGGATATATCGAAACTCCTATACTCAATGTAATTCCATTTTCAAGTCCTTTTATACTTACATTCTCTACATTTTTTCTTATCTTTTCACCTATCGCTAAAGCTTCCTTTTCCGTAGTACCTTTTAAAAGTACTACAAATTCTTCTCCACCATATCTTGCAACTATATCTGTGCTTCGCACACTATCCTTTATTATCTTTCCAACTTTCTTTAACACTTCATCGCCTTTTCTATGGCCATAAGTGTCATTTATGGCTTTAAACTTATCTAAGTCAATCATAAACAAAGAAAACCCTTGATTTGTTAGTTTTTCACTATCTATAATATCTTTAAATATTTCCTCATAGTATTTTCTAGTAAATGTTCCAGTCAACTTATCTGTAGTAGCTATCAATTTAAGTTTATTATTTTCTAAATTTACATATATTAAGTATAAAATATTCTCTATAAGATCCAAGGCGTCTTCGTTAAACTCATTAAATCCCCTATCTGTCTCCAATAATAAATAACCTATTATATTATTCTCTTTATTTATATATTTTCTACGTTCTCCCACAGGTTTTGATAATATATTATTTATGTCAATAGGAAAGCAAATCATTGCTGTTATACCTTCTGATAGACAATTTCTATAGGATAGGCTAAAGGAATCATCCTCATCATTGGTTAGCAAAAGACCCTTTTGCGTTCTATTTGCTATCTTTAATATGTTTTTATTTATATCTATATTAAGGTCTGTATTTAAAGAAGATACTATATTATAACTATCAGTTTCTTTATCATATTCTAAAATAGATGCCTTAGTTGCAACTGTCTCTTTTGATAGATAGCCTAATATTAAATCTAAATTATATTTGTAATCATCTTTTAATATAGACAATAAAGATTCTACGTTTTCTATATTAAAAGCATCTCCATAAGAATCAACTTTGACTATTTGTGCAAATTTTTCTTTACCTATTGCCTCTATTACGCCATTAAAATCAAAATATTTTTTTAACACATCATTATTTACTTCACTGCTTATATTGTCTATTTTTAAAAAATTGATTTTTTTCCCATATTCATTGTTTAACATTTCCACAATTTTATCTTTTATATAATCTGTATTTCTACTTTTAATAAAAGTAACTTTTAATTCCCATTTAGGTATTTTCATTGTTCTTTTATATATATAGTCTATTGCTTCTATATAGTATTTAATAGCCTTTTTGTATTTATTTTGCTTTGCATATCTATCTGCTATATGAACTGTTACCATATTTTGAAAGTCACAGTATTCATTTCTAAGGATTTTTTCTACCTCTGCTAAATTATCTTTATCATTTTGAGCTGAAGATAAAAGGTTCAAAGCAATAGACCTTATTTTATTCAACTTTTCTAATTCAACTTTTCCCTTGATTTCTCCATCATATTCTAAAAACTTGACAGCGTATAATTTGTCTCCTTTAATAATATTTAAAATTATCAAATTCAATAGAGCTTCTCTAAAATCTTCTATATAAGGTGTAGATTTATATTCATCTATGAATTTATCTACTATTGCTTTATTAAACTTATTATTTCTAAAAAAATCAATTAAAATAAGCTTGAATTTAGATCTATAATACTGTCTTATATTGGACTTAAATGCTAAATCTTTTTCTATCTCTATATATTTTTGAGCCTTATCCCAGTCCCCTCCATACATATAAAAGCTACCTAAAAAATCATACCCATATAGTAAAAGTTCAATATCTGTAATTTCCCTATCTTTAAATATATCTTTTAAATATTTATAACATTTATATGCCTCTTTGTATTTATCAATCGCTAAATATATCTTTCCTAAGATTGCCTGAGATATTATTATACTATCTACATAATGTAGGTCTATTGCCATTTCATTTGCCTCTAGTATATATTCTAAGGCCTTGTCATACTCATGGTTACTTAAGCTCAGTTCACTAATATTTATCAAAAAGATAATTTGACTTTTTTTAATTCCGTATTTAGCACTGATTTCCATGCCTTTTTGATAATATTCTGTTGCTTTTTCCTTGTTATTTAAGTAATCTACATATATATTTCCAAGATTGTTAATTGGCTTTACAGATTCTGTTATGTTTTTATCTTTAATAAAAAAATCATAACTCTTCTCATAATATTCACTGGCAATTTCTTGATTTCCGTTTAGATTTTCTATTATTCCCATTCTATTGTATATGTTCCCTAAATATCCATATAGATTATGTCTTTTAGCTGTTTTTTTAGCTTCTTGTAATTGTTGTTTAGCTATTAATAGTTCTCCTCTTTGAACATTTATTAAAGCAGTCGCTGTTAAAGCATATAAATCAAATGTAATTAGCTTTACATCTTTATTTATTGCATTTATTTCTGAAATCTGCTCTTCACACAAGTTTATTTTTCCTCTTTTAAAATAAATTTCCGTTATAACCTTTTTGTAATTTAAAATATTAATCTTTGAATCTAATAACTCTGCTAAATGAATATACTCTTTTAAATAAGTATTGTCTTCACTTAATTCTCCCCTTATTAAAAATATATCTACTATTTTTTTTAATATCTCTAATTTAATTAAATCATCTTGATCTTTATGTGCTATATTATATGCTTTATCTAACAAATACTTTGCTTGAGATCCATATCTGTTTTCTAATGTTTTTACTTTACTCAATATAACTCTTAGAACCTTATTCTTTTGTTTGGATTTCATAAGTTGATAAATCAATTCCTCAAACATGGAATCATATAATTCACTATCAAGTGCCTCTATTATTTGAACTGCCTTTTTATGAAGGATTATCTTTTCATTTTCTGGTATTTCAAAATAAATCATTTTTTTGAGTTCATCACTATTTACACTATAACTATATCCCCAATCTACTAATTTTTTTTCTATTAGTCTCATATCACTAAGTTCTTCAAATAATAGCTCTAATTGATCCTCTTCTATATCTAACATTTCAATCAATATATCCTTATGAAGTAAATCCTCAAATATTGCCATAATTTTAATTATTTGATAGTATTTTTCTTGAACTATATTTAATTGTTGTAACATCATAGCATCTATACTTGATGGAATATATATATCTGAGTAATCTTCCGTTTTAAATATCCATTCTCCATTAGAACCCATATGAAGTTGACCAATATTATATAAATAATTAACTAATTCTTCAATTCTCCTTGGATTCCCTTGCGATTCCTTAAATAAAGTTGAAGACATATCTAAAGGAACATATGAAATTCCCATAATATCTCTTATTATTTTGCCAATTTCCTCTAAATCTAACTTATGAAGCCGTATCTCTGATGCATTTAAGTTTTTTTCCCAATCCTTAATTCTTAATTTAATATTTTTCTTTGTCTCTATTTCATTTTCATCATATGATAATATAAATATTACATTGCTACCATTTAAAGCGTTTACTAAATAATCAAGTAAATTTAAAAATTCATTATTGCAGTTATGAATATCATCTAGTAGTAAATATATAGTTCTACTCAAAGATAAATCTTTTAAGTAATTATCTATTCTATTATAGATCCTATATTTTTCAGAATTATTTCCTATATCTAAAATCCTTTCAGAATCTGAATTTAATCTTAACTCAGGAAGAATACTTGAAAACTCTACTCTATATTTTTCTTTTAAGTCACTTGGAGTCTCAGGCATAGATTGTCTTAATAAATTACATATATCTAGTATATCATCATCTGGTCTTTTTTTGACTTGTATTGAATATACACTTCTATTTTTAAGTCTCAACCTATGAGAAATTTCTTTTAAAAATCTTGTCTTACCTATACCATATTCTCCATTTATTATTGAAATATTTGAGACATTTAGTTTTTTAGATACACTATCATCTAATTCCATTAAGCGTGAAATTTCCTTATCTCTTCCTATAATATTGTTTTGTAAAAACAACATATCTCTTTCTTTAATCAAATCGTAATTGTAATCAATTTTAAAAAATTTAATAATACTATCAGCTAAATTAACTAAATTAATTTTCTCTAGTTTAAAACTTTGTTTTTCTAGATTTTTAGCTACAGAATTAAAAAATTCTAATGTTTTAATTCCACCATGACATTCATTTAAATAACTTAAACTCTCACTCTCTTCTAAAAACATATATTTTATAATTTGTGCCAGCGAATAATAGTCTACTGTAACATTTTCATTTTTATTATTTTCAATAATGTTTTGAGATAAAAATCTTCTTTCAAACTCACTATACTTATTTATAAACATCTTTTCTATCATATTGGAAATGTTTTGTAATTTAGCTGTATTGTTTTCTACTATAAATATGTGGGTTGGATTTAAAAATCTATATGTATATCCCCTATAATGCAAAAAATTTATCGCCAATATAATGTCTAATAAAACATTAAGTTTTTCTTCGAATTTTAGTGTCATGTTTTTGTCTTCAAGGGTTATGTGTCCTATATAATTTGCAATAGAATAGTACATTATCATATTCGTTTTTTTTGTGTCTATAGTATCAACTATATCAAATTTTTCACTATGTAATATGTTTCTATGTTTTAAATTGGATATTTTTATTTGATTTGTCGTAAAATAATCTATAAGTTCTTTTTGCAAATTATAGTGATATAACTTTAGAAACTTAGCTTTATCATTTTTCCATAAGTCTTCAACTTTATATGCTTCTACAAAAAAATCATTATAGATATTTTTATCTATCTTATATCTATTATCTATTATCTTCATGTCAAAAACCCCTTTTTATATAACTATTTCTTCATCTTTCATAGCTTTATATAAAGAATCTAAACCTTTATCTAAGTTTGCTTTTTCCTCACAAGACAAATCTGACAATTTTAAATTTAGAAAATCAATTCTCCTTTTTAAAACTTCCCCTAAAATACTGTACCCTTTAGGTAATACTTCTACTATAACTACTCTTTTATCCTTTTCATCTCTGTTTCTTGCTACTAACTCTGTTTTTTCCATTCTATCTATTAAATCGGTTATGGTTGAATATGCAAGTGCCATCTTTTGGCTTAAATCACCTATAGTCATATCACCTTCATTTATCAATATTTGCAATGCAGAAAATTGTGGAACAGTAATATTAAAATCCAGTAATATTTCTCTGCCTTTTCTTCTTATGATATAGTCTATCTTTCTAAGATGTTTTTCAATATTAGTAACACTTTCTAGTGATCTCTCTTCCATATATTTCTCCTTTCACTTGCAATTTCATTATATTAATATACTAAAGGAATTTGATAAAATTTCAAATGTAGCAGGTAACTTGCCTCCATATTCACCATCTATATCTATATCAACATCTACCTCAGATGTAATCTTAATATTTTTTGACTTGAAATAGATTACTTTAGGATGATTGATATGATCCCCATTGAATATATTGAAAAATATATTAGCTAACTCTTGTACATCTGCCTTTTTTATAGCAAGTACATCTAAATATCCATCTAAGACATCTGCTTTAGGTGCAAGCTTTTTGAACCCACCAATTGAAGAACTATTAGAGATTACAAACAAGAATATTTCATTTTCATCGTTATATTCTTCACTTTCTATTTTAATCTTTATAGGTTTTAAATTTTCTAAAACTAATTCTTTTAATCCTTCTAAATAGTAAGCCATCCTTCCTAAGACCATCTTAGCCTCAGGTAAAACTGAAAATCCTACATTTGATAATAATCCTCCTGCAGCTACATTAACAAAATAATTATCTCCTATTTTACCTAAATCTACATCAAGAGACTTTCCTCTCTTTATCATATCATAAAATTCAAGAATATTCTTAGGTATATCCATATAATTTGCAAAATCATTTACAGTGCCTGATGAGAATATCGCGACTGGTATTTTTCTACCTCCAAGTACAATACCTTTTGCAACTTCATTTACAGTACCGTCTCCACCAACTACAATTATATTGTTCCAGTCTTCACCACATGCCTTTATAGTTTCATTCATAGCATCATTTTTTTTCTTCGTAATGAATTTGCTAATAGTATAGCCATCATCTATCAATAATTTAGTTAATTTATCTAATCTTTTTTCCACTAATTGTCTTCCAGACGAAGGATTATATATTATTTTGATTTTTTTCATTTTCTTGCTCCTCTATATAAATTTATATACCTTATTATACCAGTATTTAAATAATTATGACATATTTATTTGTAAAATACAAATAAACAGAACCCATTATGGGTTCTATCTTTTTTTTATTATTTCTTTCACTCTTTCTATAACATCACCTATTATTTGAATATAATCATTTACATTTTTTACATTAAATTTGAGTGCATAGGCAGCATCTGCTATAGCATCTACTGTTATATCTGCAGTATCCAAAACTTTCATTGCCGTCTGTTCTGCGGTATCAGTCAAAGACCCAATCTTATTTGTTATATTATTTGCATTTTTTACTATTCCATTTATATCAGGAGTAATTTCTTTGATAACAATATCTGCATTTTTTGTTATTGAGTTCACATTTTCACTTATGCCGGGTACTTCTTTTATAATTGCATTTATATTATCCTCATTTTCTTTTACAATCCCATTTATTTCTGATATTAATTTTGAAGTGTTTTTAAAAACAACTATTAAGTATCCCAAAGCTCCTATTCCTACTATATATAAAGCAATCTTAAATAAGTCATTAATGGTAAGAGATACATCCATTAAAAAACCCCCTTTTCCATTCGTTAATCTTTATTATCTTAAATTTTTATTCTATATTATTTACTTCTTCTTTTGCTTCATCTATTAATTTATCTGCTTTATCCAGCGATTCTTCTGTTTTATCTACAAGCTTTTCTTTCATCTCCATTTTCTTTAACTTCATATCTTCATACTTGTCTTTCATTTCTGCTTTTACCTTTTCTTGTAACTCTTTTGCCTCTTCTACTTTTTCAGATACAGTTTGTTTTACTTCATTTGTTACTTCTTTTGATTTTTCCTTAATTTCTTCTCTAGTTTCAACTCCAGCTTTGGGTGCAAATAGCACTCCCATTAAAGCTCCGATACCAGTACCTATAGCAGTTCCAAATACAACCTTTTTCGCATCTTCTACCTTTTGTTTTCTTTCATGCTCTCTTCTTTTCTGTTCAAAATATTTCATCATAATTTAAATCTCCCCTTTGAATATTTTCTTTTACTCATGTTTTCATATTACCCCCAATAACTAGATTTAATCATATTTTCAATATACCTAAAGAATTAAATCTTATTTTCCAATATATTTTGCATTTGTGAAGCTTGATTACCACATTGTTCTGCAAATTTTTTAAACATATCTGATACTTCTTTATTATTTATTTTTTTGGAATAAACTTCAAAATCCCTAATCATTTCTTGAGAATCTAACACCATTTTCTTAACTACTTCTTTATCATTTAATTCCATTCTAATTAGCCTCCTATTTCAATTATATAGTTGTTTTCCTTATCTTTTCCTTTAATTTTAAAATTTATACTATTATTTTAGCTTATTTAGTTTATAATTGATATTATAACGATATTTTGATTAGCCATAATTAATTTTTATCAGATAAATAAATATGATAATTGAAAAATAATAAATATTTAGGAGTGTTGCAAATGTACGATGTACATATTCATAGTCAATATTCTATGGATTCTACTACAGATATGGAAGATATAGTAATTCAAGCAATAAAAAAAAATATGAAGTCAATTTGTTTTACAGATCATGTTGATTTTGACTGCACGGCCCAAAATATAGATTTTGTCTTTAGAGAATCTGATTATTTTAGAGATATTAATAGAGTTAAGTATAAATACAAAAAAGACATTGAAATATTAGCTGGTGTAGAAATAGGAATTCAACCACATCTATTTGAAAGATATCAGCAATTTATAAGTAATAATTTGTTTGATTTCATCTTGATGTCTATTCATTCTGTGAAAAAACAAGATATATATTTAGATAATTTCACTAAAGATAAGGACCCATTAGAAGCAACCCTTGAGTATTATGAAGATATGCTTACCTGTGTAAGAGGTTTTTCTAATTTTGATATATTGGGTCATATTGACTATATTGATAGATATTTTGCTTCCAAAGAAGACGTCCCTCATTTCGAAGAATATAAAGATATATTAAGCGAAATACTTAGAATCATAATCAAAAAGGGAAAGGGAATCGAGTTAAACACTTCTGGATTTAGAAATCATCTAGGATATCTTCATCCAAAGCTTCCTATTTTAAAACTATACAAGAGCCTTGGCGGAGAAATAATAACCATAGGATCAGATTCTCATACTGCTGATACTGTAGGGGCAGAATATAAGCTTGCAGAAAAAATGTTAAGAGATTCAGGTTTTAAATTTATACACATATTTAAAGAAAGAAAAAAGTTTCCCATTAATATACAATAAGATACAATAAAAAAGCTACTTTGGATTACAAGCAGCTTTTTTATTGTATCTTTTTTTAATATGTAGATCCACGATGCCGTCAACATTCTTTAATTAATACCCACCTTATATTAAGGGGGGTTTCCTGTTAACATCTTTTATCTTCCCTTCGTGAAGGCTTGATATCCAATGTTAAACGCAGATTCCCATATCAACTATGTCGGTTTAATTATAGAAGCCATCGTACACCGTAGAATTTCTTCTTATTTATATTATACATCTCTTAATCAGATTTTACAAGTCCCATATAGTGTAAAATTATAATAATCTGTTTTGCTTTAGTATTATATTATTTATTTCATCTTCATATAAAACTTCACAATCCATCAATTTATTAGCTAATTCTTTTAAGATATGAATGTTTTGTTTTATTATATTTATTGTCTCATCATAAAATTCGTCTAATATATTTACACTTCTATT
Organism: uncultured Tissierellaceae bacterium; assembly: GCA_964428475.1. Taxonomy (GTDB): domain Bacteria; phylum Bacillota; class Clostridia; order Tissierellales; family Tissierellaceae; genus JARICQ01. The sequence goes on along the minus strand of CAYRYO010000005.1, from coordinate 50,571 downwards.
AAAAAGCTTATTTCCTGTATCTATGTTTTTTGTATTAAGCAGATTGTAATTTAAAAGACCTAATTCACTGTCCATACCAAATATACCAATCATAGATAAGATCATTTCTGTAGCTTTTTCTAAATCTGAAGAAGCTCCAGTGGTAACAAACTCTTTCCCAAATATCAACTCTTCAGCTGCTCTACCACCAAGTGAAGTCATTATATTATTTTTTAAATCTGTTTTACTTTGGTACATCTTTTCGATAGGAATATTTAAACTAAATCCACCCATTCCCTTAGTACTCGGTATTATACTTATCTTTGTAACCCTAGTTTCTTCCCCGACTAATTTGGCTACTAAAGCATGTCCTGCTTCATGATAGGCAGTTGTTTGCTTGTCAGTTTTATTTATACCTGTTCTGTCCTTCTTCTCATCGCCTACTAATACAGAATAATATGCTCTATCAATATGCTTCTTAGTAATTTCACTTGAATTATCCTTTACTGCCAATATTGCCGATTCATTTAGTAAGTTTTCAAGTTTAGAACCACTAAAATAAACTGTTTCCAATGCTAATTTATTGAAATCAATATTTTTTGCCATTGGCTTATTCTTGCTGTGAAGTTTAAGTATTTTCTCCCTACCATTGATATCCGGTAGGGAAACCTCTACTTGTCTGTCAAATCTACCAGGACGAAGAAGCGCCTCATCAAGTATATCTATTCTATTGGTAGCGGCTACTACTATTATTCCATCATTTTCATTGAAACCTGACATTTCTGTTAAAAGTGCATTTAATGTTCTATCACCTTCTTCACTGCCTGATGGATTGCTACTAGATTTTCTTTTTTTACCTAAACTGTCTATTTCATCTATAAAGATTACAGATTTTCCCATCTGCTTTGCTTTTTTAAACAATCCTCTTATTCTACTTGCCCCAAGACCTGCATATACTTGTACAAAATCAGAACCTGAAACAGCATAAAAAGGAACATCTGCTTCTCCAGCAAGAGCTTTTGCAAGTAAAGTTTTCCCAGTCCCAGGTTCACCATACAGTAGTATGCCCCTTGGTAATCTTGCACCATAATTATTGTAAATTTCGGGGTTTTTTATAAAATCCACCAAGTCCGCAAGAGATTCTTTTGCTTCTTCATTTCCTGCTACATCTGAAAATCTTATCCTATCTTGTGGCCTATCGGGTATTTCCATATCTGATAGCGTAGACATTTCTTTTTCTGCTTGTTTTGATGATCCATTATTAAGATAGTATGCTATAGATCCTATAATAAACACAAACAATATAAAAGGGAGTACACTACTTGAGTAATCACTACCTTCTACCACCTTTATATCCTGAAGTAATAATTTTTCTTTGAAGTTTTCAGTTCTAGGATTATCAACAATCACTATATTGCCCTTATCTAGTTTCACTTCTAATTTATCCTCATCAGATAGTTTCACTTCTTCTACTATCCCTCTTTCTATATGAGTTAAAAATAATGTATAAGAAATTTCTTCAATTTTATCATTTGAATTAGTATAAACGATGAATGTAGAAATAGACAAAACTGCAATTGTAATAAATAATATTATTTTATTTTTCTTTGAAATTTTCATAGAGCCTCCTGTGGTTTACATAATCTATATAGATTATAACACCTACCCTTTAAATTGTCTATTTCCAACATTTATCAATTAAATATAATATCTATAATTCTTTATCTTTTCCCAACTTTTCGATGACCTTATCTAATTTTTCATTTTGTTCCTCACTTAGCATAGGCCTAATACTATCTAGCTTTTCAAATATCTTTTTGTATTGTTCTTCACTCATCTTTTCTTCCATTTTCTTGTTAGCATTTATTATCTCTACAAATACTTCTTCTTGAGATTTATCCTTATAACTGTTTGCAATATTCCCAATAAGCAGTATATCTTCTTCCTCAGCTTCATACCCACTAATATTAGAAATTAAATCCTTTATATTTTTATTATCCACTTTGAATTCCTCCTTCCTAATGATAACTTATGAACCCAATAATAGTTATATTACAAAATAATATCGAAACATTTACTTTTTTTCTGCATAGAATAGTTTATAAATAGTTTTAGGAGGGATGTAATGAATAGCAGTCCTTTAATCTTATTGTTTGTTTTAACCCAATTAAATACAAATAAGGATAAATATCAGATGAATTACTCAAGTATTTCAAATCAAAATCACTCTAGTCTAGAGGCCTTTAAACCCATAGCAGATTTTTTAAGTAGTGTAGAAATTGATCCTATCTATACAAAAGAAAAAATACGTATAATGGGTAAGATCGGTCCTTATCTTCCAGAAAAGTACATAGGCTTAGTAAATCAATCTATGCTCAATACAGAAAGAATACTAAAAATAAATGAATTATTGGGATTTCTAAACGAAGGCAATAAGCCTTATATTGATGGTGCAATTGCTGTCAGTAATACAAAAGATAGAATAAATAAAATTGTAAAGATAGTTCAAAAAGAAACATCAAATTCTAATAATAAAGAAATAGGTATCATTATGGATTTAGTTGTAAACATGGATAAATACAAAAAAATGTTTGTAGCCTTAAATACCCTAATGAATAACGATAATCCAATGGAACACCCTGATCAATTAATTAATATGATGCTTCCTATATTTGGAGAAGATGAAAACAATGGAGATAAAATAAAAGAACTTAGCAAGATAATGGAGATAGTAAAAGTATTAAATAATGATAGCATTAAAGATCCAAACGATAAAATCAATATATAAAAACCACCTAAGAAGAGATTAATCTCTTTTTAGGTGGTTTATTAAAGATTTAAAATCTTCAGGCATGTCTATAGAAAATTCTAAATCTTCACCCGACCTTGGCTTTTTTATCTTTAAATAATAACTTTGGAGTGCTTGTCTATTTATATATGGCGATTCTTTATTATACAAGGTATCTCCTATAATAGGATAACCTATATGGCTCATATGAACCCTTATCTGATGAGTCTTCCCTGTAAATATTCTTATATCCAAAAGAGTTGCATCTTTATACCGTTCTAAAACATTGTATTTTGTAAGGGTTTCTTCTCCTTCTATCACAGATTGTTTAATATCGCCTTCAGCCTTTCCTATACTCATCTCCATATAAGCTTGATCTTTTTCTACTATACCATCTACCAATGCTTTATATCTTTTTTCTACAGTGTTATTTTCAAATTGTAGGGAAATTTGTTGATGTGCAAATTGATTTTTAGCAACTATCAATATCCCACTAGTGTTCATGTCTAATCTATTTACAAATCTAATTTTTCTATTTATTCCTTTTTCTTTAAAATAATATGCTATCCCATTTGACAATGTATCTGTTTCATGAGATTTAGTTGGATGAACAACTATATAAGGTTGCTTATTTAATATCAATAAATCATGATCTTCATATATAATATTTAAATCCATCTTCTTTAATTCAAAATTATTCTCTTCGTCCTCCATGAATATTGATACAATATCTCCTTCTTCTATTTTTGCTTTCTTTTTAGCCTTTTTGCCATTTATAAATATATGTCTTTTTTTATATAACTTTCTAAACAATCTACCAGATATATCTTTAGAAGATAAAAAATTCTCCAATTGATCTTGTTCTTTTATTTTAAATATTACAACTTCTTCATTTTCTTCAAATAAATTCATATATTCCTCCATTTTTATCTGATTTTTTGGTATAATACTTATTATATCAAAAAATCAATTTAATTAAAGATAAAACCTTCTTAGGAGTGATTTTGTGAATCTCAGTAAGCATCGAATAATTAATATTATATCTAATAAAAACTATAAATCAAAAAAGACATCTGAACTATTGACACAAAAGCTTAAAGATAAAGGATTTTACCTTCCATCAAAATACAATAGCAATGCAGAACTCAATATCTGCGTTGGGGGAGATGGTGCTTTTCTAAGAGCGGTACATAGAAATAAGTTCCCTAAGATCCCATTTATCGGAATAAATACTGGTCATCTAGGTTTTTTTCAAGAAATACTCCCTGAAAATATAGATGATTTTATATATAAATATATAAAAAAAGACTATTCTGTGGAAGAAATATTTCTAATAGATGCAGAAATAAAAACAAATTCTAAAAGCTTTTTTCTAACTAGTGTCAATGAAATAGTTGTAAAAAACCTAAAGTCTAAAGTAGTCCATCTAGATGTCTTTTTAGATGAAAATCACCTTGAACGCTTTAGTGGTGATGGGGTGATTATTTCAACTCCAGTTGGCAGCACTGCTTATAACTTTTCTAGTGGAGGTAGTATAGTCTATCCATCTCTTAAGACCTTACAGCTTACTCCACTTTCTCCTATAAGTTCTAAAGCCTTTAGATCATTACCTAATAGCACAATAGTCCCTGGTGATATAGTTATATCAATAAAACCTGAATTTAGATATACAAATTCTATACTCCTTATAAGCGATGGAATGGAATTTAAGTATACTACTATACAAAGCATAAATTTAAAAATGTCCGAAAAGATTCTTTACAGACTAAACTTTGATAAAGATATGTATTGGAATAACTTGAAGAGCAAATTCTTATAATTAAAGCCCTTGCAATTGCAAGGGCTTTTAACTGTATTATATCAACTTATCCATTTGATCCACTAATTGCTTAAATAGTTTCATAGCATTGTCTACAGGTTCTTTTGTAGTCATATCTACCCCTGCTTTCTTTAATACCTTTATAGGATAATCTGAACTACCACTTTTTAAAAAGTTTAGGTATCTATTTACTGCTTGAGTGCCTTGATTTAATATCCCTTGGGATAGTGCAACTGCTGCAGAGTATCCTGTTGCATATTGAAATACATAATAGTTATAATAAAAATGTGGTATTCTTGCCCATTCTATAGCTATCTCATCATCCACTACTACATTTGGACCATAATAAAGTTTGTTTAAGTCTTTATATGTCTCTGATAAATACTCAGCTGTTAATGCTCCTCCACTTTCAAGATATTCATTTATCTTCATCTCAAACTCTGCAAACATAGTCTGCCTAAACACAGTTCCCCTGAAGCTCTCTAAATAATGATTCAATAAATAAAGTCTTTCGTTTTTATCTGTAGTATTTTTAAGCATATAATCCATTAAAAGCGCTTCATTTGCAGTAGAAGCTACTTCTGCTACAAATATTGAGTAATCTCCATATATAAATGGTTGATTTTTTCTTGTAAAGTAACTGTGTATTGAATGTCCAAGTTCATGAGCTATGGTAAACATATTGTCTAGTGTATCGTGATAGTTTAACAATATAAAGGGCTTTGAATCGTACGAACCACCCGAATACGCACCTGATCTTTTTCCTCTATTTTCATATATATCTATCCATCTAGAATTAAATGCCTCTTCCACTACATTCATATACTCACTACCAAGAGTTAGTAGTGCTTTTTTAATTGTGTCCACACCTTCATTAAAGGATATCTTCATATCTACATCTTTTACTATAGGAGTATATAAATCATACATATGAAGTTCTTCTACTCCAAGAGCTCTTTTCCTTATATCCATATATTTATACATAGCATCTAAGTTTTCATGTGCCGATTCAATTAAATTGTCATATACGGATAAATTTATATTATTTTGATCTAAAGATGCCTCTCTACTTGAAGAATAATTTCTTATATTTGCATTGAATATATTATTTTTAAGTTCACCATTCAATGATGCTGCAAAAGTATTTTTAAAGTTATTGTAAGTACTATATAATGCTTTAAATACCCTAAGTCTTACTTGCCTATCATCAGATTGCATAAGTGGTATAAAATTTCCATGTGTAAGTTCTATATTTTCTCCATTTTTATCTTTTATTACAGGAAATTTAATATCCGCATTATTTAACATTGAAAATATCTTTTCTGGAGCATTTCCTACTTCTCCCATTTGAGCTAGTATTGACTCTTCTCTAGGAGAAAGCACATGTTTTTTTTGCCTTATTATCTCTGCAATATACTTTTTATATAAGCCAAGCTTTGGCTCCTCAACAAAATATTCCTCTAGTGTTTCTTCATCAAGTTGGAGTATTTCAGGAGTTACAAAAGAAGTTTTATCTTGTACCTCTACATATAACCCTAATCCTTTATCGGAAAGCTCCTGTGAACTTGACTTTCTAGTATCTTCATCTAACTTCATATGAGAGTAGGAGTAAAGCTTCCCAACTAATCTATATATTTCATCTTGATCTTTTAATGTAGCTAATAGGTCCCCACTACTAGATATTACTCTCCCCTTATACTTTTCAAATTCTGATGCTAGCTTCTTTCCCATTTCATAAGATTCATTCCACTTCTCCACACTCTCATACATTGACTCTAAGTCCCATTTATTTTCCTTTGAAATATCTTCTCTTTCTATTATTTCTTTTTCAGTTGACATATTTTCCTCCTTAATCATTTATATTATTAATTGCATATTTCATGATATCTCTTGCTATTGGTGCTGCAGCTTTTCCACCTGTACTACCTTCTTCCTCTAATAATACTACTACAGAAACTTTTGGATTTTCTGCAGGAGCAAAGCCTATAAACCATGCATGACTCTTATCCGATTCATTTTCTGCAGTCCCCGTTTTACCTGCTACTTCTATTTTCGATATGGCAGCTGATGTTCCTGTTCCTTTACTTACTACACCTACCATATAATTTTTTAGTTCTTCCGCTGTAATTTCGTCTATTGGTCTTCCTACTATTTCTATATCCATCTTTTTTCTTGTTTTGCCATCACTTGTCATTATATTTTTTAAAATAACTGGCTTAACCATCTCACCTTTATTTGCAACCGTTGATGCAATCATAAGCATATTTAATGGTGTCATTTGAACTTTACCTTGACCAATAGATGATGCGGCTATATCTGTCTTACCCATATTGTCTTTATATGGAAAACTTGATACTTTGACTGGTAGATCAAAATCTATTTCCTTATTGATTAAAAGTTTTTCTGCTATTTCTCCCATCTTTTCTTTGCCAATTAAAATCGATTTTTCTGCAAAGTATGTGTTACATGAAAATATAAAGGCTTCTTCTAATCCAATTTCACCATGGCTTTTGCTATTATAATCTCTTATAGTATACCCATCTACAACAGTTTTCCCTAAACAATTATGGTTCTTTTCTATTTCTCCATCATTGATTAAAGCTATCGATGATATTAATTTAAATACAGACCCTGGTGGATATAATCCTTGAGTCCCCCTGTTTAATAAAGGACTTTCTACATTCTCTGAAATGCTTTTCCAGTCATTTCTAAGATTGTCTGCATCAAAATCAGGAGCACTTACCATTGCATATATTTCTCCTGTACTTGGGTTCATGGCAATTATCGATCCTTTTTTTCCTTTTAATAGATTTCTTGATAGTTCTTGTAAACCATGATCTAAAGTTAATTTTAAATCATTACCTATGATTTTATCTGAAACTATATTTTTAAATTCATTGATAGCTTGATTTTCACTTATGTCAAGAAGAGCATTATTGTACTCTAACTCAAGTCCAGTTTTTCCATATTCTCTATAGCTATATCCTATTACATGACTATAAAGCCTTCCATAGTTATAATGTCTAATTTGTTTTTCATCCTTTTTTTCACTATATACTAGCACTTTTCCATTTCTATCAAGTATTGAACCCCGAAGTGTTTTGTCTTCATTAATCCACAACCTTTTATTATAGCTATTATTCTTAATTTTTTCAGCTTTAAATACTTGAAAATAGCTTATATATATTATCAAGCTAATAAATAGCACGCACATACCTATAAGTACTATTATTATCCTCTTAGATTCCTTGGTCATCGCTATCATCCTTTAAATATATTTCTTCTGAGCAAGCCTGAAGTATACCAAGTGCTATAAAACTAGATATTATTGAACTTCCGCCATAGCTTACAAATGGCAATGTAATCCCTGTAAGTGGTATCATCTTTAATACCCCAGCTAATATAATAAAGCTCTGTACTCCTAATAAACTACTTATTCCAATTGCTAGAATTCTATAAAACATATTATCCTGTCCAATAGCTATTTTAAATCCCCTATATACAAGTATCATAAATAACATAATTATTCCAATCCCAGTAAATATGCCCATCTCCTCACATATAGCAGAAAATATAAAATCAGTATAGACTACTGGTATAAAGTCTGGATTTCCAAGTCCTAAACCTTTGCCAAAAAATCCTCCCTCTGCGATTGCAAATAGCGATTGCGTTATTTGATATCCTTGCCTTTCTATAAACTCCCATGGATTTAACCAAGATTGAAATCTTATCTTAACATGATCAAATATAAAATATCCTAGCGTTCCACTTATGGTAAATAGCCCCAAATTATATAATATAAGCTTTCTATCTTCCTCATAAATAAACTGTATTAAAAAAAATACCAAATAAAATACCAATGCTGTCCCAAGATCTCTTTGAAGAAAAGATAGCAAGATAAAAGAGTACATTATTCCCATTAAATAATACGAGCTGTATTTTATATCTTTAACTTTATCCTTATCTGAATAAAAAGATGCCAAAAGAAATACAATCAAAAGTTTTATAATCTCACTAGGTTGAACAGTAAAGCTTCCTATCTTTATCCAGTTAATAGCCCCACCTTTTCTAGTGCCAAGTATGAAAGTGAAGACAAAGCCTATATATATGCCCGCTATATATAAATACATCCACTTATCCCATCTTCTTATATATCTCATAATTAGATAAGAAATAAAGAATATAGCTATTCCTATAGATACCCAAATAAGTTGTTTAACGCCTAGTTCTTCATCTATTCTATAGATCATTACTACACCTATTGATATCAGCATGGTAACTATCAAAAATATATAATTATCTCCAAGAGATAGTTTATTTAATATATAATTAGATATATATATTATAAGTACTAGACCTATACCTGTCATAAGTGTATATTCGTCTATTTCTCGTCCTTGATATATAAATAAAAGAGATAGAGAAAGTATTTCAAATATAAATAATAAGTTCCTAGGAGAATTATCTTTAATCTTAATCAAGTTCTTTATCATTTAATCACCTATTTTCTATTTACAAATAAAAATTGTATTTGTCCTACTCTTATAATATCTCCATTTTCAAGTTTAACTATGTCTAGTAGCCTCTCTTTGTTCAAATATGTTCCATTTGCAGACCCAGTATCTTCTAAAAAATATTCATCTTCATCTTTTACAATTTGAAAGTGTTTCTTTGATACAAATGGATCTTTTACTACTATATCATTGTTTCTATGTCTTCCAAGCATTATACCATCATCTATGGTATAGTACTCTTTAATCTTAAAAGAAAGTGTATCACTTCTATTTATAAGCTTTAGATAAGCAGCATTTTCAAGCACTACTCCTCTCATACCTCTTATGTCCAAATATATCATTCTTATAATACTAAAGATAAATAGATATATTATAATTATAAAAATATATTTCAAAAATATTGCTAAGATATTATACATTTTCTCAACCCTTCCAAAGTATTATATACAAAGATATGTTATCACAAAGTTCATATTGTGTACATATTTATGTTTATAGCTTTTATCTTTTCACAAAATCTGATAAAATAGACTTAATATCTATAAAAAGAGGTGATTAAATGAAAGTAACTAAGATTACAAGGCAAAATAAAAAAAATAGATATAATATATATGTAGATGACTGTTTTTCCTTAGGAATACATGAAGATGTCTTGGTTAAATGCAAGCTAAGTGTAGGCATGGAAGTAACTGATGATTTTATACAAGATGTATTAATGTCAGAAGAACAAAATAAGACGATTAATTATTGTTTGAATCGTCTAAGCTATAGGCAAAGGTCTGAAAAGGAACTCCGAATTTCTATGCAAAGAAAAGAATTCACTGCTGATAATATCGATACTGCAATTGAATACTGTAAAAACCACAATTACATCAATGATTGTGAATTTGCTAAGTCTTTTGTAAATGATAAACTCAATTTAAATAAATATGGTCCTGAAAGAATAAAATATGATTTAATTCTAAAAGGTATACCTAGAGATATTATAGATGAAGTTTTGATAATAGATAGAGATGAGCAATTAGACATAGCCAGAGAGCTTGCAAATAAAAAGAAATCCTCATATAAAAATGATAATAAAAGAGATGTCTATAGAAAACTCTCAAGTTTTTTGCAGAGAAAAGGTTTTACTTATGATGTTATATCTAAAGTTGTAAGAGAAATACTTGCTGACTTTGATGAAAGTGAAGAATTCTATGAATAAATTATCTTATGTATATATATTGAAGTGTAGTGATGATACTTTATACACTGGATGGACAGTAGACTTATGTAAAAGAATAAAAAAACACAATACAGGGCAGGGTGCAAAGTACACTAGGGGTAGATCTCCTGTAAAACTTGTATATTTAGAGAGTTTTTCTAATAAAATAGATGCTCAAAAAAAAGAATATAGTATAAAACAATTATCTAAAAAACAAAAGTTAAAACTTATTGAAAATAAAAATATTTCGATTTAGCCATTAATGTATGAGAGGTGATAACTTGAATGACTTTTACAAAAGAATTTCTAAAAACTCTATTATAGCTTCAGTATATGAATTAGATAAATTAAACAATGCATTAAATTCAAATTGCGAAATTATATTTTTACTTACTGGAAATATCTTTAACTTAAAAGAAATATCAAATAGAGTTCAATCAAAGAATAAAGGACTGTATATATATGTAGATTCTATAGATGGCTTTTCTAAAGATACTTGGGGTCTAGAATACATTGTAAAGAACATATGCCCAGATGGAATAATAACTTCAAAACAAAACCTTATTAAATTAAGTAAAGAAATGGGCGTATTCACTATACAAAGATTATTTATATTTGATAGTAATTCTCTTAGTGAAGCTTTGCATTCTCTAAAAAACAATCGGCCTCACGTAGTTGAGTTGCTTCCTGGTATAATGCCAAATATAATAAAAGATATAATATCTAATACAAAATTATCCCTAATAGCCAGTGGGCTAATAAGGGATAAAAACGACTTGGATTTATCTTTTAAAGCAGGTGCAATTGCTGTGGCTTCTTCAAAGGAAAATATATGGATTATTTAGTCATTTTCTTCCTTTGTTTATTATGCCAATAATAAGCCCTGTAGATAAAGAAATAAATCCTCCTACTACTGATGTAACTATGATAAGTATCTTACTGAACTCATTTATTCCTGGCAAGTTTATTCCTAAATTCATTAAATTATACATTCCAATTAATATTAATATAAATCCAGGAATATACTTTAAAAATCTATATTTCCTTTGCTTTCTAAATATATAGTATACCAATACTGTAAATAAAATAGATATCAATACTACTATTGCTAGTATCTTTGCAAATTCTAAATGAACTACCATATCCTCCATAAAGCCAACTCCTTAATATTCAATTTCTATAGCGCCATTTTTTAATATTTCCTCTTCCCATAAATTAGAATACTTACCCATCCCCCATTCTGCCATTACAAGTTTCTGATTTACATCTAATTCTATACTAGCCAATTTATCTGGCAATATATCATCATCTCTTATAGGATATATTCCTATATCTTCTCTTGTAACAATTAAAATTATATCCTCATTTGGAGATGTAAAAGCATCAATAGCTTGAGGAAACCTTGACTTAATCAAACTCCAAGGTAAAATCAACTCATCATATTGTACTATTTCTTTTGGCGGAATTGCTTTTATATTAAAATCCTTATATAGTTCATCATTTCTATCAGTGTAATTTAGTCTACCTCTCAACATCCAATGTCCATTTTTTCTCTCTATACCAAAACTCTTTTCTTCTAAGCTATCTTCTTCCTCTAATTTAAGATTTATCATTGCAGATCCATAAAAATCTTCCACATTTATTAAATTTGATATCATTGTTGGATTACTCTCTTCAAGATAGTCTATAGGATAGACCCTTAAGTTTTTTCTATTTGTATCTGGATTTATCTCCTCTACTGAAACATAATCATTACCTACATAAAGTATATGCTTTAGTAGCGATAGATTATCGCCTTCTACATCTCTTGAAAAAAATGCTTCAAGATATGCCATCCTGCTATCCATATATTCTTCTTTAAATTTTCCCTTTTGCTCAGCAGTAATTATGTCATGTATATTTGCATTGTTTTTTTGTCTCTCTATTTCCAAAGACCAAAATCCTCTTTTCCTAGGTAGCAATAAATCTTCTATTTTATATATGCTTGATATTTCTCTATTGCTAGTTCTTATCCAAATAGTATCATATTTCCAATTATCTAAACCTGTATTCTCATCTGTGTATCTTGATTTTATACCAAGCAATAAGCCACTATTTAAAGTATATGTTGATTCTATATTTGAACTCATATCTATACTCTTTTCTATATCGATATATCTCATGATTTCTTCTCCACTTACAGTCTCCACTTGTCTTTCAAAAAATATAAATTTCTCATCATAAAAAAATATTATTTTATCTTCATCATATTTAATAAATTCATTAAAATATCCATCATCACCAGTTACAGTCAACACATATGTGGATTCTTCAGGTATTTCCAAGTAGTCTATATCTGTTTTATAATTAAAAAACAGATAATCATTTATATCTATATTCCTAATCTTATAAGATGGATTAAATGTAAAGTCTTTTCCAATCATTACAGCTTCTTTATTAAATAAAGCTTCCATCTCAGATATATTTTCAGAATCATCTATATCTCCCCTATTGTGAGGACTATCTATTGTTTTAACAACTGCCCACTTACCCCTTAAAGGTGGTTGATTATTCTGAGGTGCCTCTATTAGTTCTGAAGCTTGAAAATCCATTACCCCACAAGAAGTAATTAAAAGCAGTACAATAAAACTCATAATTAAATAGTATTTTTTCATGCTCTAACCTCCCCTAAGGGTAATTTGATTGTGACTGTCGTACCTTTATCTATTTCTGAAGATATTTCCATACTTCCTCCATGCATTTTGATTATTTCTTCACTAATTGACAATCCCAAGCCTGTATTAGACTTGCTATTCTTACCCTTGTAAAATCTTTCCTTTACCTTTGGCAAATCTTCACTAGATATTCCAGCTCCATTATCACTTACCTCTAATATTATATACTCATCTCGTAAATATGCTTTTAATTTAACGATTCCACCTTCATCTGTAAACTTAAAAGAATTATCCAACAAATTTATTATTACTTGTTTTAATCTGTTTTCATCCGCAGATATATATCCTAAATTATCTTCAATGTAGGTTTCAAATTCTATATTCCCTAAATTCGCCCTCGGTTTTAATTGTTTGCCCATAAGTCTTATTGTATCTTCTATAAGAAAAATTTTCTTTTCTAAATTTATATTTTCTGAAACAAATCTGGAAAAATCTAATAACTCTTCTACCATAAGGCCTAATCTATCACTTTCCTTCTCAATTATGTCCAATCCATCCCTAATTATCTCGTTATCTCCTAAATCCTCTGATTTCAAAGTAATCGCCCATCCTTTTATAGATGTAAGTGGAGTTCTTAATTCATGAGATATTGAAGATATAAAATCATTTTTTAATTCTTCCTTTTTTATTAATTCCTGCGCCATATAGTTTAATGTATTAGATAACTTTCCTATTTCATCTTTTACATCTATATCACTTCTAACTTCTAAATCACCATCAGCCATCTTCTCAGCTATAAAGGTAATCTTTTTTAATGGTTTAACTATTGAATTTGCTAAAACTATACTCACTAAACCAGAAATAAACACTACCACTATTCCCATTGATATAACAAAGAAAGATACTCTCTCTATTATATTATTTGTCTCCTCAAGAGATGATACAAGTCTAATAATACCTATTATTTGATCTCTATCCTCTATTGGAACTGAAAGTGCCATTACAGGCTCTTTATCATAATTCACTCGCCCTATCCATCTTCCACTTTTCCCATTTATAGCATTTTGTACATCGCTAGGCATCTTTTCACTATCAAAATAACTTCCTAATGAATCCATCAATAACTTGCCTTCATTTGTAAATATTTGAACTTGAGCTTTAGTATGCTTCCAAAAAACATCAGAATCATCTAGAATAATCTCTTCTAAACTCTTTGATGAATAATATCTAGAATAGTATTCCAATGACAATTTTATCTCATTTTCCAGTATATCCTCTAAACTCTTATAATAATATGTCCTTGTAATACTTAAGATAGCAGTTTCAAGTATCAGTACCGTTATAACGATAATCATCATATAACTCATTACAAGACGAGTCTTCAGACTTTTATTAATAGCTCTTTTGTTTAACTTTCTTTTTTCCACCTATAACCTACTCCCCAAACCGTCTCTATATAAATAGGATTACTAGAATCCTTTTCTATTTTAGATCTCAATCTTCTTATATTTACATCCACTATCTTTGAATCTCCCATAAAATCATAGCCCCACACCAAATTTAATATCTCGTCTCTTTTAAATGCTTTCCCTGGATTTTCAATAAAAAGTTTTGATATGGAATACTCAGTTGGCGTAAGAATGATTTCATCTTTTCCTTTAAAAAACTTTCTTGAATAAGTATTTATTCTAAAAGGTGGAAATTCTATATCTTCAGCCTCTTCTTCCTCATTTAACTCCATTCTCCTAGAGAGTGATTTTACTCTTAGCACAAGCTCCTTTGGATTAAAAGGCTTGGTCATGTAATCATCTGTACCATTTTCTAAACCTTGAATTTTATCTATATCTTGACTCTTTGCAGTTAACATTATTATGCCTATATTTGGAAACTCATCTCTTAATACTTTGCATACTTGAAATCCGTCTATTCCAGGTAGCATTAAATCTAATACCACTATATTTATATCTTCTTTCCTCGTAATTTCTATTCCAGCCTCGCCCGTTTCCGCTTCAAATACTTTGAAGCCACCTTTTTCTAAATTTATCTTTACAAATTTCCTTATTGATTCTTCATCTTCTACTAATAAAATATTATTCAATAATATCACATCCTAAATTTATTAAAATATATATGTCTTATCTTAGCATAGTTTATAATATATTTCTATTATTTACAAAATTATTAATTATAATTTACAATACTATTACAATATTAATTTCAAAAAAAATAGACTTTAAAGTCTATTTTTTAGAATTATTCTAATTATTGTCTTGAGTTAAATGTTATATTCTTAACTAAAAGCTCTGAAATTAAAAGTATGCTTATCGAATCTCTTAATATTCTGCCTCTACCATAAAATATTCTCTGCTGATTTTTGTATCTCTTTGTTCTTAGCCTTTTTTCATCTCGGTCTCCATGTACTTCTGGATAATTTTTCGCAATTTCTATATATACTTCATCAATCATCTCATCCATTTCTTCTTGTGTTACATCCCCTACTTCTAGCCTTGTCTCTAGGTACCGATTCACAACATCTACAACTTTAGGGTATGCTTGATAATACAACTCAGGATAATCCATATTCAAAAACCACCTCCCATATTTGTTACTATAATATGATAGCCTGGGTGGTTTTGATACATATTATTCTAATAAGCCTTTAAATTGTCCCTTATACAGCTCAGCATACAATCCTTCTTTTTCTAAAAGTTCCAAATGATTGCCACTTTCTTCTACACCATTAGCTGTAAGCACAATTATTTCATCAGCATTTTTTATAGTAGATAATCTATGTGCTATTACTAATGAAGTTCTGCCTTTTGATAATCTTTCAAGAGATTGTTGAATCACTATCTCTGTCTGATTGTCCAAAGAAGATGTAGCTTCATCAAGTATCAGTATAGGAGGATTTTTCAAAAATAATCTTGCTATTGAAATCCTTTGTTTTTGACCACCAGAAAGCCTTATACCCTTTTCCCCTATATATGTGTCATATCCATTTGGCATACTAAGTATGAAATCGTGTATACTTGCATCTTTAGCTGCCTGGACTATTTCACCTTCAGTAGCCTCTGGATTACCATATAGTATATTTTCTCTAATTGTTCCAGTAAATAAAAATACATCTTGTTGAACTAAACCAATGTTTTTTCTTAAACTCTTTATTTTTATATCCCTTATATCTACATTATCTAGAAGAATTTCTCCTTCTTTTGTTTCATAAAACCTAGGGATCAAATGGCACAATGTAGTCTTTCCAGCTCCTGAAGGTCCAACTAACGCAACAGTTTTTCCAGGTTCAATAGTAATGTTTAAATCAGTTAAAATTGTTCCTTCATCGTCGTTGTAGCTAAATGATACATCTTTAAATTCTATTTTTCCCCTTACATCTCTTATTTCTACTGCATCTTCTTTTTCCTCTATATCGCTTTTCATATCCATTATTTCAGTAAATCTCTCAAAACCCGTCATCCCATCTTGAAACTGTTCCGCAAAATTAGTCAATCTTCTAATAGGTCCCATAAAAAAATTTATATACAATGTAAAGGTAAATAAATCTCCTAAGTTTATTGTTTCAAGATATACAAAGTATCCACCTACACTTATGACTACTAGATTTAATATATTTGACATTATTCCCATACCTGAAGCAAAAGATGCCATTACCTTATAAGAATCTTTTCTTGCATTGCTAAAAGCATAGTTACCCTCGTTAAACTTTTCTATCTCATAGTCTTCGTTTGTAAAACTTTTAGCTACCCTCGCACCTGATATACTATTTTCTAGTTGAGAATTTACATCTGCAATTTTCTTTCTGACTTCTCTGAAAGACCTAGACATTTTGTTCCTCTTAGATGTTACAAACATAACCATCACTGGAATAAATGAAAATACAATAAGTGTCAATCTCCACTCTACAGTGAGAAGTATAGCAAAAGAACCTATAAGCATTACCAAAGAAATAAATAAATCTTCTGGTCCGTGATGAGCAAGTTCTGTAATATCCCTTAAATCATTCACTATCCTAGACATTATATGCCCCGTTTTATTGTTGTCATAATAGCTAAAAGGTAGTGTCTGTAAATGTGTAAATACATCCCTTCTCATATCTGATTCTATTCTTACTCCAAGCAAATGCCCCCAATATGATACTATATAAAAACTTACAAATCTCAAAAAAAATAAAGCTGCCATTATAATTGTCCAGTTTAACAATAAATCCATTCTTCCTTCAGGAATAATTTCATTTATCATTCTTCTTGTGAATATAGGAAATACAAGATCAGCTACAGATATCAACAATGCAAAAAACATATCTATAAAAAACAATACTTTGTGTGGTTTATAATATGAAATAAATCTCTTTACCAAGTAATCAACTCCTATCATAGTACTTATGTATTTCGTGTCACGAATATTATATAATAGTTTTGATTTTTTTTCAAATATAATATATTATATAAGATGTTGTGCATCATATTATATAATTTGGAGGTAAGTATGAATAGACTATATATGCTTATAATTTGTTTTTTTATTCAGTACGTAGTTGCAACTGAAATGGCTATCATGGGACCACTATCACCATTTTTAGCTACATACTTTGGTATAGATCAAAGTATGGTCATGTTATTAAATTTGGGATACTCTGCTGTTGGGTTTCTCGTACCCTATCTAGGTATATTTGCAGACAAACATGGTAAAAAAAAGAGCCTGTCTATCTCCCTAAGCCTTTTTATATTGGGATCTATAATCGGTGCTGTCTCTAAATCTGCACTTATCTTTGGATTTGCAAGAATCTTTATTGGTTTTGCCTATTTCTCCATAAGTGGTGCAAATCTTTCATACCTTTCTGAATTTATATCCTATGAAAATAGAGGTAAAGCCTCTGGAATACTGAGGATTTCTTTTAGTATTGCAATTTTAATTAGTCCACTGCTGTCTACATATTTGATTAGCAAATTTAATCATTTAGGGGTCATTTATATTCCAATGGCAATCATCGCATTTATTTGTATGATAAGTCTTAAAAATTTACCCGAAACTAAATTGTACCCAGAGATTAATTTAAATAAAAGCGAGTTCCTATCTATATTCAAAAATCCTAATGCAAGGAAAATGTTAATAACTGTATTCCTTATACTGACAGCACCTACATTGTTTTTAAACTATTTAGGCATTTACTTGTCAAGCGAATTAAATATTACTCAAGTAAACATAGGACTTATATATACAATAGTCGGAATAGGAACAGTACTAGGTACATTCTTTGCGGGTAGCTTGTCTGATAGGTTTGGTAAATTCAAGCTTTCAAAGATCCTCTTTGTAATTATGTTGCTTTCACTTTTACCATTGCCATATGCAAGCTCAATTGTAATCATAATTATATTGTCTACTCTATTTTCATTTGGACTTGATGGTGGATGGACTTCATATCAAGCATTTGGATCTGAATTAATTCCTGAAAAAAGAGGAACCTTTATGAGCCTTATCTACACTGTAAATGCTATTACTATAACCTTTTACAGCCTATTTGCTCCTATTCTATATAGATTTGGTGGATTTAAGTTTATTATAAGCATAGCATCTATATCAGTATTAATTGCTCTATATATAGTATTTAAACTGGATATTAAAGAATAATATCCAGTTTAAACTCTCTTGCCTAGCCAATCTATCATATCATCTATTACTTTATCTTTTACACTTTCATTTAGTATTTCATGATATAAATTCTCATATATTTTTATTTCTTTGTCTTTAGAAGAAATAGAATTATATAATTCACTAGCAATTTTTTGGGGTACAATTTTATCTTTTTCACCATGAGTAATCAAACAAGGATATTTATACTCATTCATATTTTTACTGATATTATCTATTCCATTTACAAGAAATTCTACATAAAAATTCAATGTTGCCTCTTTAAGTACCAATGGATCATTTATATATTCCCTTACAACTTGAGGATCCGAGCAAATATCATTAGTAACAGGGTTTTTTATCATTTTATTTCTTAAAAATTTATTCGCAAATTTAAATAAAATAGATTTGTAGCCACTTGCAGATGGCAATATTCCAACCGCAGCTCCTGAAAATATTTGCCCTTTCAGTATATCTGGAAATTGGATTCCATATAATAATGTGATTAACCCCCCCATGCTATGACCTAACATAAATATATTATCTTCACCCTTTGACTTCATAAATTCGATCATAGTTTGAGAGTCATCTAAGAAATCTTTATAGCTATTAATATGCCCCTTTGTATTTCCGCTTCTCCCATGTCCTCTTAAGTCATATCTATAGACACTATATCCTCTTTTATTTAGTCTGCTAGTCATATAATCATATCTATTGAGATGTTCTGCAAATCCATGATTAATGATTATTGAGGCCTTTGAATCTTCAACCTTATCTAATTTATAATATATCTCATTTCCTTCTTTACCAGTTAAATATCCTCCCATTCAAGC
The DNA here is from genome assembly GCA_964428475.1 of uncultured Tissierellaceae bacterium. Taxonomy (GTDB): domain Bacteria; phylum Bacillota; class Clostridia; order Tissierellales; family Tissierellaceae; genus JARICQ01. The sequence goes on along the minus strand of CAYRYO010000005.1, from coordinate 31,137 downwards.
TTCCCCTTTAACATACAATATTATTATTTGAATTCGCTTAAAAATTTCGAAGTCTCTTTATTTAATGTCTCAAAATCAATATTATCGATTATACTATCCTCTAAACCATACTTAGATTTCAGTTTTAACACTCTATATACCTTACAATCTAATTCTTCTATTGAAATTTCGCCACTCTCTACTTCCTCTTTTACTCTATTTATTACATTAATTGTATTTGATTCTCCATGACATATAAGAGCAATATCTCCTCCCGCTTTTAAAAATTTAATTGTAGCTTCTTCTATTGTATAATTGTTTGATATAGCTCCCATAGTCATATCATCAGATATCACTACACCATTATAGGATAGATCTCTTCTCAATATGTTTTCTATTATTTGAAAAGACATGGACGATGGATACTCTTCATCTATATCCGGATATAATATATGTGCTACCATTATTATTGGGACATCATTAGATATTGCACTTTCAAAAGGTTTTATTTCAAATGATTTCAATTCTTCCAAAGTCTTTTTTACTTTAGGCAAATTTAAATGAGAATCCATAATAGTATCCCCATGTCCTGGAAAATGTTTTACAGTTGGAATTACTCCACTATCTCTTATCCCTTGCATCACATTTATAGCATTGTCACTTGCTTGTTTGACAGTTTTTCCAAACGCTCTGTTCCCTATAACTGTATTTTTAGGATTTGAATATATGTCTAATACAGGTGCAAAGTCTAAATTAAATCCAAGAGATTTTACCCTATGCCCAAGCAATTCTCCTAATTCCCTGGAGATCTTTTCACTATCCTTGTTCCCTACTTCCAAAGCAGTAGGAAGTTTTTTATAATCAGAAGGCAATCTACTTACTCTTCCACCCTCTTCATCTATAGATAAAAATAATGGATAATCATTGTTTGAATTCTCATATTTCAAATCATTCAACAAGTGTCTTGTCTGTTGTGAGTCTTTTATATTTCTAGCAAATAATATAAATCCACCTATCTTATACTTAGATATCAAAGACTTTACCTCATCACTTATCTCTTGTCCTTCAAATCCTGCAATAATTAGCTGTCCTATCTTTTCATCTATATTCATTGAATCTACTTTTATAGCTATTTCATCTATGACCTCTAAGTCTTCTACTGGCTCATTGCCTTTTACATCTTGGTCTTCTAAATTTCTAATATCTTCGATAATTACCTTTTCTTGTTTTTTGCAAGATACTAAGACAAATGCTATAATAGTAAAAATCAATATACATCTAATTTGTTTCATTTTGCACCTCAATCTTTTTCTTAAATGGGTTATTAATCATTCTTAATCCATTTCTCAGTATATACTTAAATTCATTTTTTTTGAAAGTTCCTTCATTATTCCATACCCAACTATAGAATTGCCATATTGATCTAACATAGGACTATATACTCCAATTCCCATTTTACCCGTTACTGTTCCCATTATCCCACCACCTACTCCACTTTTAGAAGGTATACCAACCTCAGTAGCATATTCACCACTAAAATTATACATACCCGAAGTAGCCATTATAGAAGTAATCACTCTTTTAATTTTATTGCTAGCTATATCTTGTCCCCTACTTGCTATATATAGACCTATTTTAGCTAAATCCAAGCTATTTACTTCAATAGAGCATTGTTTAAAATATAGATCAAGTATCGCTTCTACATCACCATAAATAAAATCTCGTGATTTCATCAAATATGCTAGTGCTCTATTTTTATCGCCTGTTGTTTTCTCACTTTTATACACTTCTCTATTGTAATATATTGAATCATTTTCTGTTATTTTGCGATAAAATTCTATAATCCTTTGGAATTTTTCTTCATTTCCCCCCTTAATCAAAGAACTGGTGACTATTGCACCTGCATTTATCATTGGATTTGCTGGTCTTATTGTATGTGGTAAATCTAATTTAAAAAGTGTATTGAAAGGTTCTTCTGTTCCCTCATAGTCAACTCTTTTAAACACCTCTTCTTCTCCATTATCTTGTATTGCAAGTATTAAACTCAATACCTTTGAAATGCTTTGAATAGTAAATTTATGATTATAGTCTCCAGCAGAGTGAATATTTCCATTTACATTTGCAATAGTCACTCCTATCTTATTAGGATCTACCTTGCTTAAAGCTGGAATATAATCTGCAAGTTTTCCTTTGCTAAGTAAATATTTATTAGATTGTATTATTTCTTCTAGTAATTTTTCCATAGCTCTACTTGTATACTCCTTTGATTTTTATATTTTAGGTTTGCCAATAAATTCTCTCAGTATTGAGTTTTGTGAAATCATAGTTTCATCTTCTATTTCTATAAAGTACTGCAAGAATTTAAGAAGTTTTTTAGCTTCACTGTAATATTCACTATCTTTATCTATCTGTTTTAATAGAGGAACTGCATGTTTTTTAAGTGTAGCAAGTTCATATGCGAGTGCTGAGTCAAACATAATATCTGCTTGTTCCTGAAATGGAAATATATATTTTTCTTCTCCATTTCTAACTCCTGGCCATAGTTCAAAAGTTCTTGATACATCATTTCCTCTAAATTTAACATCTCTTATCATTCTTCTTATTAGCCTAGTATCTGTTGTAGGAATTCTATTGTGAGCATCTATATTAAGCTGTGTAAGCGCTGAAACATATACCTTGTATTTATTTTTATCTGGTATATAAGAAGTCATCAATGGATTTAAACTATGAATTCCCTCTACTATTATTGGCTGGTCTTTATCAACTTTTACTATATTGCCCGATTTTTCTCTTCTACCCGTCACAAAATTAAAGCTTGGAAGTTCTACTTCTTTGCCTTCGAGTAAATCAATTAAATCTCTATTCAAACTTTCTAAATCTATAGCATCTATTATTTCAAAATTATAACTTCCATCTTCATTTACTGGTGTCTTCTCTCTATCTACAAAATAATCATCAACAGAAATCGATATTGGCCTCTTTCCATTTACTTTGAGTTGTATCTCAAGCCTTTTTGCAAAAGTAGTTTTACCTGAAGATGATGGCCCTGCTATTAATATCAAATGTATATCATCATCTTTGCATATTTCATCCGCTATTTTGCCTATTTTCTTCTCATGCAGTGCTTCTGAAATCTTTATTACATCTTCTATTTCTCCATTTAATATTTTTTCATTTAAAGACCCAATATATGCGAGGTCCATTATATCTCCCCATTCATTTGCCTCTTTAAATACTTTAGATAGCTTTTTTAATTCTTTGAATTCAGGGAGTTCATAATTAGATGTACTAGATGGAAATACTATTAAGGTCCCTGGATAATAGTATCTAAGTTCAAATTTCTCTACAAATGAAGTAGAGGGTGCTAAAAAGCCGTGAAAGGTATCAATATGATCATCAATATGATATATATGAGTTTTTTCTCTTTTCAATGTATTTATAAGTCTTATCTTGTCTACATAGTTGTTTTCTGTAAATAATTCTATCGCTTTATTCTTATATACCTTTTCTCTATATATATCATAGTCACTTTCAATTATATTTCTCATTTCCGCTTCTATCTTTTCAATTTCACGAAAGTCAATAGAATAATCTCCCTCAAACGATACATATAGACCTTTACCCAAGAAGCTTTCAACTTGTACCCTCCTATTAGGATAAAGCCTCTTACAAGCCATAATGAAAACTGCAGAAATAGTCTTAGTATATATTCTATATCCATCTTTGTCAGTTATATCAAAAAATTCAATTCTATCATTGTCTCTTACAACAGTATTTAAATTGAATACTTCATTGTTTATCTTTGCACCTAAATATCTTTTGTACTTATCCTTATATATTTTTTTGCTTACATCCTTTAATTGTATCTTTTCGTCTACTTCTATTTCTCCTATATCCTTTATATACACCTTGACAGTTTTACTCATATAACCACCCTTTCTATTCAAATAAATCTACTTCTATTTTCCTAATCTGCCCATCTACATCTGAAGTAAATTCTTTTCCATTTAAATATATTAAATCTTCTAATCCATTAAACTCAACTTTGTAACCATGTAACCATTGATTATTTAATCCATATAAACTATCAAATTTATTGTTTACATATTCATCTCCATACTTTCTGTCACCAATAACAGGATATCCAAGACTAGACAAATGCCCCCTTATTTGATGAGTTCTACCCGTTAAAAGTTCTATCTCAAGTAGGCTATATCCATCCTTGACCTTAAGAGGATTAATATGTGTCTTTATCTCTTTTGAACCTTCTGTATCGTATTTCTTTATGCTGACTATATTCCTATCTTCATCCTTAGATAGGTGTGCAATATCTGTAAACTTCTCTTTTATTTCTCCCTTCACTATGGTTTTATAAAACCTTCTAACACTAGCTTTTCTTATAGCCCTATTCATATCTTTAAGAGCATCGTAATTTTTTGCTCCTATGATTATCCCAGATGTATTTCTATCTAATCTATTACAAATTGAAGGTGTAAACGTCTTTTCAATCCTTGGAATATATTCTTCTTTTTTAATTAAATATGATATCATGCTATCGACTATATTTTCCTCAAAATCACCACTAGCTCCATGAGATAAAACACCAACTTGCTTGTTTATTAGCATAATATTTTCATCCTCATATATTATACTTGGAATTAACTTTGATTTTATCTCTTGTTTTTCTCTTTGGAATTTTTCTATAGTTTCATCTGCTAAATAAAGTTGTATCGTATCTCCTTCAAATATAGTATCTTCTGGTTTAGCTCTAGATCCATTTAGCTTTATATTTTTTTTCCTTATCATCTTGTATATAAAGCTATTGGGTGCTTCTTCTAAATATTTTTTCAAAAACCTATCTAACCTTTGATTATGTTCATTTTTATTTACAATAATTTCTCTCATTATTATTCACCTTTTCTCACTTTGTATGTTATAATTATATTATACATCATTGTCAGATTAAAACACATAATTAGTTATTTTTTTTGGAGGTAAAGCTATGAAAAAACTTTTCGAAAGTATTAAAGACTTTCTATACGATTCAGTTGATTACTTAATAATGATTTCAATTATAGGGATAGTAGTATTTATAATAGGTTGGAGAATAAACATACTATTTGCTGACAAGCCTTTAGATGAGCCTCTAGCGAATCTTAATGAAATAGAAGAAACTTCAGATAATCGGGATGAGATGGGCAATATAGATGAGAAATCTAATTTAGCCACAAATGATGATCTAGAAAATTCTGATTTAGAAGAAGATGTCGATATTTCTCCTAACCATGAGGAAACTACATCTCCAAATATAGTTGAAACAGATATATCTAAAAATGATAATATCATCAAAATAACTATACCCGCTGGTTCTTTACCTTCTAAAATAGGAACTATACTTGAAAGCAATGGGCTAGTATCTAGTAAAGCAGATTTTATATCTAAATCTCAAGAGATGAATCTAGATACAAAACTTAAATCTGGAAATTATGATATAGTAGTTGGCACTTCACTGGAAAACATAGTTAAGTTAATAGCAAAATAAAAGTCCTCAATCGAGGACTTTTATTAATATCTTTCATTTATGTATCCATCTATCAATGAATCCTTAAATCCCTTGTGAAATACATTGTTTTTATTTAGTATTTCAAGTAACCAAAGTGCCTTAGAATGAAATATCGCTTCATCATAATCAAGTAACACTATCTCATATAATTCATCTTGTAAACTCTTTGAATTAACATTGATAAAATATGCTTCAACACCTTTGAATTCTAGAAATTCCAAAAGACTTAATGTTGCCTTGTCCTTTTCATGATAATAATTGTTTCCCTTATTTAAATAGTAATTGTAATATTTGGCATGTTTTTTTGTATTTTTAACTTCATTTGCAAGCATATTAAAATATTTTGCCAACACATTGTAATATTGATAATTATACATTCCCATTTCATAACTATCTATTCTTAAAAATGGCTTTATATGAGTTCTCTTTACTAAATCATGATTATATTCTAAGAATTGCCTTTTTGTTATTTCCCCCTCACTAAATTGACATATTAAAGATGAACGCATTTGAAAGAAGCTTTCAAATGTCCTGCTTGTTTTTATATTGATCTTCAAAATCTACACCCTATCTAATCTAATTTTGTATAAATCAATTATATCACATTTCTGTATTCATCAGTAGGTTTTTTTCTTCTAGTGTTAATTCTCTATATTCACCTAGTTTTAAATCTTCATCTAAATATAAGTTTCCCATAGAAACCCTCTTTAAATACACTACTTCCATAGATAAAGCCTTAAACATTCTCTTTACTTGATGAAACTTACCTTCTCTTATCGTTAAATACACCTTTGATATAATATCTGATTCTATTATTTTCAAACTTGCTGGCAATGTTTTATAAGCATCATCTATTTCTATCCCAGCTTTAAAAAGCTCTATATGGCTTTCTTCTACTATTCCTTCTACTTCTGCATAATACTTCTTATCTACCTTTTTTTTAGGAGATAGCAACTCATGAGCCATTTTCCCATCATTGCTAATAATCAATAGCCCCTCTGTATCCTTGTCTAATCTTCCAACAGGAAATGGTTGATAATGAATATATCTATCATCTAATATATCTACCACCGTCTTTGTAAGAGGGTCATCTGTAGACGAAACTAGTCCTTGTGGCTTGTTCATCATTAGATAAATATATTTTCTATATAAAACTTCTTCTCCGTCAAAATAAATCGCATCTTTATATGGATTTACTTTAATGCTATTATCTTTTACTATATTATTTCCTACCCTAAGCCTACCGTTTTTAATATATTGTCTTACTTCTTTTCTGCTTCCATACCCCATATTGCTGACTACTTTATCAATCCTCTCAAACTTATCCATTGCTTACCACCTCTATTATTATCAATAAGTATCATTTAAATAAAAGGCAGATATCTGCCTTTTATTTAAATGATATGGTGTTTTATAGTATTCACATCTTATTCAGTTGCACAAGCAGATACTTCTAATTGAAGAGAATTAGCTTTTAGAGACTCGGGTATCTCATCAATTACATAATCTATATTAATGTAAAATTCAGTTCCATGTTTTTCAGATATTGCATTGAGTCTATTTGATAAATCTTCTAATATATCTATATCTAAATCTATCTTTTTATATATGCTGTCAACATATACCTTTTCAAGATCATAATCCATTGCAATTATTCCACATAAAAAGCCATAGAAAGATTCAATGTTATTTATATTGAATTCCATGGCATTAATAAGTCTTACATTGTAATTTAAAGAAAATATATGATCATCATCTACATCGATAAACGCAATATTCCCATTGCCTTTTTCAATTTCACTATTTGCATTGTCAATCAACCACTTTGTTTTCCCCGCACCTTTTTCTCCCAAAATAAATTTAACCATAATAAACCACCATGCCTTTCTTAATATATTTTAATATTTATAAAAAACCTTTTAATGCCTTCCCATTTAAATAATTGAACATTTTTCCTTGTTCAGTATTTCTTTGTATCATAATTTCAATAATGCTATCTCTAATCTTCCACCAAGATTGATCCCAATTTACAAATAATGAATTTTCCTGTGGAGCTCTTCCAATTATCCTTTGAACCACTATGTTAGGATCCAAATGCTCTAAAAACAAAATAACTCTTTCCACATATTCATCTTTAGATATTAATGAAATTTTATTCTCTTTGTATAAATCTCCCAATACTGTATTTTCTAATATATAAAGAGCATGAAGTTTTACTTCTTCTACTCCCAATGCACTCAACACCTTTGCACTTTCTATAGCATCTAAATTGTCATCCCAAGGTAAGTTTAAGATTAAATGTGTACAATTCCTAAGACCGTATTTTTTGAGTTTTAGACTCGCATCTATATATTCTCCCAAACTGTGACCCCTGTTTATTTTTTTCAATGAATGACAATTTACGGACTGCAGTCCTAATTCTACAGTTATTTCTAAATCATGATCTTTCTTTATACTTTGAAGATACTCTAAATATTTATCATTCACAGAATCAGGCCTAGTAGATATTGAAATACCAACTATATCTTCTACTATTGCATCTTGCATATGCTTTTTAAAACTTTCAAAAGGCAAATAAGTGTTTGTAAAGTTTTGAAAATATGCTATAAATTTCTTTGCCTTATATCTTTTTCCTATATATTCTTTGTTTTTATCTAACTGTTCTTTTACTGACATCGAACATGCTAAATTTTCAAAAGATCCACCCTCTTCTCCACAAAATATACAACCATCCGTTCCAATAGTTCCGTCTCTATTTGGACAGGTCAGAGGTAATGATATAGGTAATTTATATACCTTTTCACCATATTTGTTTTTTAAATAATTAGAATAGGTGTTGTAAACTTTTATCTCTTGCAAATATATGCTCCCTTCCTAGATATTTAATACCCTGTTAAGTTCAAAAGCAACACCTGATTCGTTGTTATTTTTAACAGAAATTATATTAGCTATCTCTTTTAATGATTCACTTCCATTGATCATTGCAATTCCAAGCCCTGCTCCTCTTATCATAGAAGCATCATTGTTATTATCACCTATGGCAATAATCTCTTCAGGTTTTATATCGATGGTCCCAGCATATTCCAATAAACTTTGCCATTTCGTTCCCTTAGGATTCATTATTTCCAAAAATGCCTCTGCTGATACCATATTTTCCATTATATGAGCATTGTAAATACCTGGATATCTCTCTACTATATGCGAATAAAACTTGCTCAATACACTCATTTTACCAGGATACACTATAGCAAGCACCTTGTCCCTTATCTCCAAATAACTCTTTATTTTTTTATATCTAATGCTATCATAGAAATAATTATAGTATCCTTCATAATCTTCATCACGTTCTATTACAATATCAATTCCTTCATCATACCCATCTAAATGTATAATTGGATCTAATTCTATCTTTTTACCTTCTTCAACTATAACTCTAAAATCTTTTATATCTAAATATTTAGTTATAATAGCTTTGTCATTAATTGAATTTCTAACTATATTTCCATTATTTGCAAGTATAGTTATAGGACTATCTATCTTTTTAGTTATATCTTTTGCTGACCAATACCTTCTTCCTGTAGCAATGACTATTTCATAGCCCTTTTCTATAGCCTTATTTATGACTTTTAAATTTTCATGACTTATCTCTTTCTTATCATTTAGCAATGTTCCATCTAGATCCATTGCTATCATTTTATACATTCAATGCCCTCCTGTTTGCATAAAAGCACTTTCATATGAAAGTGCTTTTATGTTATATCAATCTTTTAACTCCTAATAATTTTCATGTTCTACAAATTTATCTTTATGCTCATGATAATGCGTTTCATACTCTTGTAATTCTTCCTCAGAAAATAATTCATAGAAGGCCTCTGTTACATTTTCAAATTCCTTATCATCATCTATAGATAAAAGATCAAACTCATCTTCTTCTAATTCTACATATCCATATAATAAAACCCCAGCTTCTGCTTGTTTTTCATCTACTGGAAGTAATGCAACATATTCACTTTCATCCACTTCAAAGTACCCCAATACCAAACACTCTAACTCAGTATCATCTTCTAATACAAGATGCATGATGGATTCTTCATTTACATTGTGAAATTCCAAATCTTCTTCCGCATGATGCATAGGATCATCACAATCCACTCCACATCCACATTCATCACAAAATTCATCATTATACTCAAAATTTTCTTCTTCATTCTTTTTCATGCAAATACCTCCTTTATTTTAATCCTTATATATAATAATACCCCATTTTAAAGATAAAGTATAGCGAATATTTGAAAAATTATTTTATATTTTCTAATATCTTTAATAAAAATTTATATGTTCTCTCAGTAGAGGATATACTAAAATTTTCTCCTGGTGCATGCACTCCATATATATTTGGACCAAATGAAATCATATCCATATCCTCAAACTTTTCATCAAACAATCCACATTCTAGCCCTGCATGTATTGCATCTACTTTTAAGTGCTCACCATACAATTCTTCATATGACTTTTTAAATACCTCTCTTATATATGATTCGCTATTATACTCCCATGCAGGATATGATGAAGAGCTTTCGAACTTTGCATTATTTAGCTCTGCTATCAATTTTATCGTGTTAGCTATATTCTTCTTTAAACTACCTAAAGATGATCTAATGGCACATTCTATAGTGATTTCATCCTTCAATGTCTTTAAAACACCTAGATTATTTGAGCTCTCTACCAAACCCTCTATATCCATACTCATACTTTGTACTCCATTAGGAATTAAAAATAGTATATTTATTAAAGAACTTTTAACATCATCACTAAATACTTTACTAGAGCATTCATCAGTTTTATCTATTGAAATCTCTATATCCTTGTCTTTAGCTTGAAGCTCAATTTTAAGCTCTTTTTCAATCTCATTTACAAGCTCTTCTATCTTTTGAAACTTGTTAGCCTCAAAGCTTATCTTTGCAAAGGCAGATCTAGGTATAGCATTTGACTTTGATCCACCTTCTGCAAATATTAAATTTATTCCAAATTCTCTATTAAGCCTCTCCAATACCCTAGCTAAAATTCTATTTGAATTCCCTCTCTCTTTGACGATTTCCATTCCTGAATGTCCGCCTTTTAAACCTTTGATTTGAACCTTATAGATGGGTAGTTCTTCTTTTAAATTTTCCCATACAATAGGAATAGAAATCAAATTCCTCTCTCCACCTGCACAACTAACTAATGCTGTTCCCTCTTCTTCAGAGTCTATATTTATCAGTATCTTTCCTTCAATATTATTTACATCAAGCGCAGCTGCACCAGTCATACCTGTCTCTTCATTAGAAGTAATCAGTATTTCTAGTGGAGGATGACATATACTATTATCCTCTAATACTGCAAGTCCCATCGCAACTGCTATTCCATTATCAGCACCTAAAGTAGTATCTTCTGCTACTATCAAATCACCATCTACTTTAAATTTTATTGGATCTATTGAAAAATCATGATTTGAACTATCTTTTTTTTCACACACCATATCCATATGTCCTTGCAATACTACTGTAGGAGCATTTTCATATCCTAATGTTCCAGGTTTTTTAATGATTACATTTAACGCCTCATCTTGAATAGCCTCAAGTCCAAAACTATTCGCTAGCTCTACTAAATAATCACTTATCTTTTGCTCTTCATATGAGCATCTAGGTATCTTTGATATCTCCTCAAAATAATACATTACCCTTTCAGGTTTAATTCCATCTAATACTCTCATATATCTCTTCCTTTCTAAAATATTATACTCTGCTCCAGTCTATATTTTCATTTAAAAATTTAACTAGCTTCTCAAAATAATTTCGTTCTAAATCTGTAAATCTACTCTTTATAGGACTATCTAAATCTAATACACCATATACTCTACCTTCTTTTATTAAAGGTACAACTAATTCCGATTGAGACTGCGAATCGCAAGCTATATGCCCAGGAAAAAGTTCAACATCTTCAACAAGCTGTATTTCTTTTGTCTCCACAGCCTTTCCACAAACACCTTTGCCTACTAATATTCTATTGCAAGCTGGAAACCCTTGAAATGGCCCCAAAACAAGTTCGCTATCCCTTGAAAAATAAAACCCTACCCAGTTTAAATTTTCTACACAAGCCATAATAATACCTGTTATATTTGAAATATTTGCAAGAAGGTCTTTTTCCGAGCTTACTTGCCCCTTTGACAAAATGAGCATATATTTCAATCTTTCTTCATTATTCATATTTTTTATTGGATCTAATTTAAATATAATTCTCACCTCTTATATATTTTATGTATCAAAAGAAATCCCTATAGGGATCTCTTTTATTTGCTTAAATCTATATGACAATATCCACCAGGATTTTTCTTTAAATAATCCTGATGATATTCCTCTGCTTCATAAAAACATTTTAAGGGCATTATCTCTGTAACTATAGGGCTACCATGTTTTTGTCTTTGTTCTTCTAAAGTTTCATTAATAATCTGTAAATCATCTTCATTTATATAATATATACCCGTTCTATACTGGCTTCCTATGTCTGCGCCTTGTCTATTCGCAAGAGTAGGATCTATTATTCCCCAAAATTTATTTAATATATGCTCCATTGAAACTACTTCTTCATCGTATTTTAAATAAGTAGCCTCTGTATGTCCTGTAGTTCCAGTGCATACCCTTTCATAGCTAGGATTTTCAATATGCCCATTTGCATATCCAACTTTTGTATCTATTACACCTTCTATCTGTGACATATATGCATCTACACCCCAAAAACATCCACCTGCTAAATATATTTCTTTCATTACAATTCCTCCAATATCATCCTAATACTATATAATTACTTACCCAATATTTATCATTTATCACTAATATCTATCAATAATATAAAATCTGTACCTTCAAGAATTACTCTATCGTCTAAATCTAATCTTCCATTTATATTAGTAAATATAAATTTGAGCATTATATCTTTATCTTTGCTTTCAATTAACCTTTCAAAAGACATCGCCTCTATCGGTATACTCCTATCCTTAGTATTCATATCAATATCTTTCTCAGACTGCCTATCGTAAACTTTCTGAATATATTCTACCATATCAATCTCTATCTTTTCATCATCTAATACTAAATTAAGCTTATTTGTATATCTATTATAATTTAATCCTATTCCTTCTATTTCTAGCGATTCTTCATTCCAAGAACTTAATTCTACATAATAATCATATTCTTTGATCTCAATAGGAATATTTGACCTTTCTATTCCATAAAATATATACCTTTCGTCCCTATATCCATATCGATTATAAGGTTCATATTTAAAACCCATTAAATTTTCTAAATCCCCAATATCAATATCTTCTGGAAAAAGTTTTATATCCTTCAAAGTATGATGCCTGGAAAAATAAGATATTATATTATTTATCTCTTCTTTATCATCTTTCGATATATCCCCATTAGAGATTATCTTGCCACTAGAAATCATCTCATTTTGCATCAATATCTTTTCAAATCTCTTATTTTGACTATACTTAGATACTGAAAAGCTGCTAAGTGGTCCATATACTGAAAATATCAAGATAGCAGACAAACTAATTGGTATAATAATGTTTTTTAATTTTTTCATAAATGAAAAATAAATCATCATTAAAAGTACCCATATTCCTAAGACTACTACATAATATCTATTTTCTGTTAGCCCATATTGTGAGATCCTTTGCCCTATCGATAAAAACATCATAAGGAGTATTGGTAAAATTGCCTTTGGAAATATCTTTTTAAATGCGTTGGATATTTTATCTGTCTTAAGGATTGGGCTTATTAAAAACAGCACTCCAACCGAAACCGTTGAATACCATAGGACAAGATGTGAAACTAGACCGCGAGGCCATTCCCTTGTTATTAATATTTTGCCAAAATAGACATATAGTATTGCAGTGTAAATACTTATAAGTGGAATTACTATATATGTTAGAAGTACTCTAAGTGCACTTGTATAATAATTATCTCTATATTTTCTATCTTCTTCTGGAAACTTGGATAAAAACAAAGATACTGCAAATACAAACACTACTACTATAAACATATAAAGATACAATTCCCAGCGTATATTTACATCAAAAAGATTATCTATAGTAAATAGAATACCTGAAATCCCTATATATAATACAATGCTATAAATAATCGTAAGAGATATCTCTGAAAATATGTCCATTAAATAATATTCATAATCTTCATCTTTATTTATTCTCTGAATAAATAATACTATTAAAAACATTGAGAGTATAGTTGATATATATCTAGCTGCTAATATCTCATCTAGTTTATTTAAAAATAAAAAATAAAAAATTCCTAGCAAGATTGCTCCTAAAATATATATTACAAAATTTGTCCTTTTATTTTTCTTCCATCTTTCCAAAGCTAAGCCTATTATAAGACTAAGGAGTATTCCAAGACCTAGTATCAAATTAATCTTGATTAGTGTATCTTTACTATCTCCTTTTAAATTGCTTTCATTCAAGTAGATTAATAATATAGATAAAATACTTGATATAACAATTGTTACTGGAAACCTCTTTATACTCCGTCTAATACTCATTATTGTAGATTTTATTCTATCAACTTTTTTCATTATCTTCTCCTATTATATTTAATCACTAAAATTTATGGCTCGATATATAAGCTATGATTCTATCTTTTTTATTTTCCCAATCTTCAAAAGTAGATATATTAAGGAAAAACATTTCTATTTCTTCATTTAAGCTATTTATGCTACAGTCACATAAAAAATCTACATCACTGTCTTTGCAAAATACATCTGCTATATTATCCATTATACAATCTATTATTTCTTCTTTTTTATCTTCTTCTATATCTTTATCATGTAACGATTCTTTTATGTGATGATTAAATCTGTATCTCATGAAAATCATGAACTTTTCGAAATCCTGAGCATTGTCACCATTTTCAATATCAAATATTATCTTAAAGAATAAATTCCATCTAAAGTCCTTATTGATTACTTCCAATATTCTGCTACCTACTTTTCTAGTAAATCTATCATTGAAAAATATCTCTCTATCAAAGTTTAAGTATTTGTTAAATTCTAATTCACTTCTTGATATTTCATTTAATCTATTTAATATTCTAAGAAAGTTTTCACTATAGTGTTCTGTATCTTCACAGCCATCTTTCATAAACATATAATTAATTATTACATCTGCGGATTTTTTAAAATCTATTACAAATCCTAATTCTCTTCTGATCTTCAGTATATATGTATCGTGGATTATCTTAGATAGTAGGGATTTTATTTGATTTTTTTTAGATATAGAATTACTCGTATCCATCCCATTCAAATGATCAAATACAAGCATTAACTGTCTATCTATCATAGACAAATTATCTTTTATAGAGCTCATTATATCTCGCAAGAAATCTTCTGTAATCATATAGTTGAAATTTTTATACAATACTCGGTGATCTATTTCTCCCCAAAATACATTTACAAGTGACTTTATCTGCAACTCAAAATTTATACAAATACTATCCTTGCAGTACTTTCCATCTATTTTATATATTTCAAAGCCATTTTTTTGTTTTTGAGGTTGTTTTTCTCCTAATTTTAACATTATATTAGAATTTAACGGATTAGTATAATATCCATCTTTGCATTTTGTTTTAAATAACTTCAATATATCTTCATATATCTTTGCTTCATCTTCAATAAATCTACATTCAATTCTAAATCCAATTAAATCCGAAAGATTATTTAATAAGTTCTCAGGTGTCTGATACTTGATATAAAAGTTATGCCTTAGTATTTTTTCCCTTAAACTCCTTTGAGACTTTATTCTATAATTTACATTTAAAAAGTGATCTTTGATAAAAAAACTATTTGTAAAAAATGTTTCCAGTGAATCTGCAACCTTTTCTATACTCTCTCTTCTCTCTTCTATTAATTTCAATGTATCATCTATAAAATCGAATACTTCTAATTTCATCTCAAACCCTCCTACGGATCTTTTATGAACATCTCTACATTTAATTATATCACAAATCAAATTTTTTTAGTCCAATAAAAAGAGAAATCAACAGATTTCTCTTTTTACCAATTATTCAAACTCATCAAAATAGATAAGTTCTTCTGGAATTCCCTTTGAAGTCAATGCCCCTACCATTGAACCAATCATCTTAGGATTGCCACATAAATAAGCTTCTTTATTTTCTGAATCCTCCAAGTACTTGTCTATAGCATTATTTACTCTTCCCTCTTCACCTGTCCAATTATGTTCTTCAGTAACACGAGAAAGTGTTGGAATAAATTTAAAATCATACAATGTATCTTCTAAATACTTGAAATAATCTAAGAAAAACAAATCATCAGGAGTTTTAGCTCCAAAATAAAAGGTTGCCTTTCTCTTTACATCGTGTTCTTCCATATATCTAAGTATAGCCATTATTGGGGCCATACCAGTCCCTGCTGCAACAAGTATCATTTCATTATCGCTGTCTTTGTCGTAATAGAAATCTCCATGAGGACCATTTATTTGAACCGTATCTCCTATCTTTAAATGCTTGTGAACATAAGTAGTACAAATTCCATCAGGCACATATCCAATTAAAAGTTCAACTACATCTTTTTCCTTAGCTGCTGATGCTATTGAATACGCTCTATACACCTCTTCGTTATTGCCTTCATACTTAGGAGCTTTAAGTTGAATAAACTGACCTGGTTTGAATTTCATCTCTTCACCCTCGGGTAATCTAAACCTAACTCTTTTAATAATATCTGTCATATCTTCCATTTCTTCAAGAGTTGCAAAATACTCTTTAACATTAAATAACTCTTCGGGTATTTCTATCTTTATATCTTCTTTTACTTTACATTGACATGAAAGCCTAACATTATCTTCCATTTCCTCTTTAGTTAAAAAAGGCAATTCAGTAGGCAGCACTGGCCCCCCACCTTCTAATATCTTTACTTTACAATATCCACATGTACCCTTGCCTCCACATGCAGAAGGAATAAATATCTTCTCTTCCAAAAGGGTAGATAGCAAAGGTTGTCCACCATTTACAGTGAATTCTTTTTCGCCATTTATTAAAAGTTTAACTTCACCATAGTTCCCTATAGTATTATTTGCCAAGGTAAGCAAAAACGCAAATATTGCTGTTATTCCTGTTACAACTACTGTTGTAATTAATATCTCATTCATCCTTTGCCTCCTCTATTGAATTTGAACTATACCAGAAAAACCTATAAAAGCTAATGCCATAAGACCTATTACTATAAGAGTAATCCCAGGCCCTTCTAGTCCCTTTGGTACAGTTGCTCTTTTTAATTTTTGACGAATTCCAGCAAGCGCTACTATAGCTAATGTCCAACCAATTCCAGAGCCTATACTAAATCCAATAGTTTGAATCAAAGTATAATCACGAATAATCATAAATAATGATACTCCTAGAATTGCACAATTTACAGTAATTAAAGGTAAAAATATACCTAATGCATAGTATAAATTAGGAAAATATCTCTCTACTATCATTTCTATAAGTTGAACAAAAGCAGCTATACTGATTATAAACACTATAAATCTTAGATATTCTAAACCAAATGGCACCAATACATAATGATACAAAAAATAATTAATAATCGAAGTAAAGGTAAGCACAAATGTAACAGCTTGACCTAATCCCAAAGATGTCGGTATCTCTCTAGATACTGCTATAAAAGAGCACATACCTAAGAAATTACTAAGTATCATATTGTTTGTAAAAATTGCAGCAAAAAATATAACAAAAGGATTAAGTTCTATCATTATTTAGCCACCTGCCCTTCTTCTTTATCTTGAATTCCCTTAGCTATCCAAATAACTACAGCTAATACAAAAAATGCTCCTGGGGGCATTATCATTAGTGTCCATGAAGTCCACCATTCACCTAAGATTGTTATACCAAATAATGTACCAAAACCTAATAACTCTCTGACAAATGATATAACAAGTAGTACAAGTGCGTAGCCAAGCCCAGCTGCTAAACCGTCTAAAAACGAAGCCAGAGGAGGGTTTTTCTGCGCATAAGTTTCAGCCCTACCCATTATAATACAATTTGTAATTATAAGCCCAACATATGGACCTAATGCTTTGCTCATCTCTGGCATGTATGCTTTGAGAAAAATATCTACCATTATTACATAAGCTGAAATTATAAGTACCTGCACCATCATTCTAATATGTTTTGGAGTAAACTGTCTAATTGCAGAAATAGTAAGTGAAGAAAATGCAGTTACAAACATAAGCCCTACTCCCATTATAAGTGAATTTAACATTAAATTTGTAACAGCCAAAGCAGAACAAATACCTAATATTTGTCTAAATACAGGATTGTCATCCCATACCATCTCACGAAATATTTTTTTAGGACTATCCATTATTTACTCCACCCCCCAATCTCTTATAAACTCTTTGATTTCATTATTTAATATATCGCTTACTGATTTAGAGGTCAAAGTTGCACCTGATATTGCATCTACATTACCTCCTGGAGCTGGTTTATACACTATATAATCGCCTTTGCCCTCTCCAATTAA
The DNA here is from genome assembly GCA_964428475.1 of uncultured Tissierellaceae bacterium. Taxonomy (GTDB): domain Bacteria; phylum Bacillota; class Clostridia; order Tissierellales; family Tissierellaceae; genus JARICQ01. Next base: position 13,004 of record CAYRYO010000005.1, on the reverse strand, counting down.
GTCCAAACCTCTAAACTGTTCCTTGTACTCTATTTCATCTATTCTACCGCCCAGGCCCGGTGTCTCACTATGAGCAATAAAATCAACTCCGATTATTTGAGAATAATCATCTGTAACTCCTACATATCCCAATATACTGCCCCAAAGGCCTGCTCCTCTAACAGGGAATGCATATCCCACTATCTCATCATTTTCCTTTTGAACATATACCTCATGTCCATCCATTTTTACTATTTCTCCATCTTTTCTCATTTCTTCTATTTTTTCATCAAATATGTCGGCTATTTCTTCTCTATCATCTGTATTAGTCTCTATATCAAATACATAAAGAATCTTTTTTCTTAAATCACTTTGTTCATTAAACTCAATTTTGTCTGCAGTACTATAATTCAAAAAAGATAATATAAAGGTAACGACAGCTGTCAAGATAGCCATAAATAAAATTGGAAATGCAAATGACTTTTTCAAGCTACCACCTCCCCCTTCTTTTCAGCTTTCTCTTTTTTATACTTCTTATAATACTTTACTCCCTCATCAATTATCGGAGCAAAGGTATTTCCAATAAGTATGGCAAACATTATTCCACCAGCAAAAAGTGCATAGCCTCTAATTATCACAGTAACTATCCCTATAAGCACCCCATATATCCACTTTCCTTCTTTTGTCTTTGGAGCAGATATAGGATCTGTAGCCATAAATACAGTCCCAAAAAGCAATCCTCCTGCAAACACTCCAAACATTAAATTTGGAATCTGTTCATTTCCAAGCAAAATAAGTCCTCCACTTAAACCAATGAAACCTAGCAATACTCCAGACATAATTTCCCATGAGGCAACCTTTTTATATATTAAATATATTCCAGCTAGTATAATCAATATAGAACTAGTTTCACCCAGAGAGCCTGCTACATTTCCAAATAACAAATCCGCAATTCCAGCAATACCTCCCGTTTCTCTAAAAGCCAACATAGGCGTCGCTTGAGACACTGCATCTATAGTTTGTGTTACATAGGCACCAAATCCTCCTGGAATCCCTAAAGCTGGTTTTGCCCAACTCATCGTAAGTGATGCTGGAAAACATACATAGACAAATGCTCTTGCTGCTAATGCAGGGTTGTACACATTTTTCCCAAAACCACCAAAGACCTCCTTACCAAATAATATACCAAATATAATTCCTACCACTGCAATCCAAAATGGCGTACTAGGTGGAAGTGTCAAAGTATATAAAATACAACTAACAAAAACTGCTTCTGAAATCTTTCTATTATATTTTTTAGCAAAAATCCACTCAGTTCCAAGCCCAAATGCAGTAACTACTCCTAAAAGTACCAAACTTCTCCATCCAAAAAAATAAATAGCCACTATTATTAACGGTATAAGAGATTTAATAACAGTTCGCATCATTTTTTGTTTCATAAAATTTTTAGAAAAATTTTCTCCAAACAAAATCTCACCTCCAAATTATTTTTTTCAGCACATATAATATATTCCCAATTTTCATGTGAAATAACAAAATCCTTAATTTAATTAAAATAATTGAGCAAAAAAAGTATTTACAAGATTATTTTAAAATAGTCTTGCAAATACTTTTAATTGTAGTAAATATTTTAAATTATATATTATTCTTTACTTCATATTTTTCTCTTAACTTATTTGTTTTCTCTATATAAGCTGATTGTTGTTTTTGTCCCAACACTTGAGCTTTCACTTCATCTTTTACTTTATCATAAGAGCTATTTTCTTCTTCTTTTTTATCATATAATTTAATTATATGATAACCAAACTGAGTTTTAACAGGCTCCGAAACACTTCCTACTTCCATATTAAAAGCAACATCTTCAAACTCAGGAATCATCTTACCTCTATTTGATTCACCTAAATTTCCACCTTGTGCACTTGATGGACAAGTTGAATATGCTTTTGCAGCTTCTTCAAATATCATTCCTTGTTTTATCTCTTCCATTATTTCATTAGCTTTTTCTTCAGTATCCACTAATATATGGCTTGAAGTAATTGACTCTGGAGTTTTGAAGCTTTCTTTGTTTTTTTCAAAATAATCTTTCATTTCTTCTTCTGAAACTTGAACTGATGATAAAATCCTATTTACTGCATACTGCTTAATTATTCCTTCTTTAAGCTTTTCTAACTGTTCTTTGAAAGCATCTTCTTCTTGCAAATTGTTTTCTTTTGCATCTAAGTACAATACCTCTTGATTAATTAATTCATCTACTACCTTTTTAATTCCATCTGGTGACTGAAACTGCATAGCTACTTGAGGTCCTAAATCATTTAAAAATTTCATTACTACCTCTTGCGTTATTTCTTTTCCATTAACTGTTGCCAATACTTTATTATTACTCATAAATCAATCTCCTTTGTTAGATATTCTCTATTAACCTTATCACAAAGTCAAATATATATCAATAATTATCACCAAAAACATAAAAACCTCTTAAGGTTTAATCCCTAAGAGGTTGTCATATCAATTATTAGATAATGTTGATGTTTTCTGCTTGTAAGCCTTTAGCGCCTTCTACTACGTCAAATTCAACTTCTTGACCTTCTTCTAAAGTCTTGAATCCTTCTTTGTTGATTTGTGAGAAGTGAGCAAATACATCATTTCCTTCTTCTGTTGTAATAAATCCAAATCCTTTTTCTGCATTAAACCATTTTACTGTACCTTTCATTGCATATACCTCCGAAATTTTATTTCTTTAATTCTTTGTAAAATTCTTTGAAAATATACAAACAATAAAATTTCCTTAATATATGCTTTATTGCACTGTACTTCTAGAAATTATTGTTTATCTTTGTTTATTTACTTCCGAATTAAAGCTACATTCTTATAGTAACATAAGTTTTCAAAAATTGCAACTATATTTTCTTATTTTTTAAAACTTTTTTTAATCCATTTTGTTTTACTTAAGGCATGTTCTTCTTTGTTTGAATCAACAATCACATGAGTAAATTCAAGATTTCCATCTTTTCTACTATCTAAAATAAAACCAGTAGATATTGTATCTATGTATTTTATTTCCTTCTTATAAATGATTTCAAATTTAGATAATCTATAGTCATTGTAAATATCTTCCGTCATCGACTCAAGTATCCAAGAAAGATATTCTGCATTGTTTACATGATTGTTATAGTCGATATCACTTCTTCTCACTTTAAGATCTATGTAACTATTTATATCTAACTCCTCTTTAAAATCATAAAAATTGTTAAAATTAGCATTGCCTGATACATTTACAGTGTCTGAATATTCTTCTGGAATTCTAATTGGCCTTTTCCTATTCATATCTATACATAACCACACTGTAGAAGCTTTTGCTACTATCTTTCCATTTTCATCTGATAATGTAAACTCTCTAAAAGCATAGAATCTATCTAATTTAGATATCCAACTTTTCACTTGAACACTTTCCTTAACCTTAGGATATTCTATTATTTCAACATTCCACCTATAGAGCATCCACCCATAATCTAATTCAATATCATTTTCTTCTAAAAGCTTTTGTGTTTCCTCCCCTGAAGTTTCTCCGAAATATTTAAGAATATTAATGGGCCGGATATAACCCTCTTTATCCCCCTCGTAATATGGTATATTAAAGATTTTTGTATATTTATGCATTGCAACATCTCCTTTATTATATAAAATCTTATACTTATATATTTATACCCTATATCATGTGAACTTAAGTAGCTTATCCCATTATAGCACATTATATTTGCCCCATAAACATCTGTACTACAAAACTTACCACTACCACCAATGCTGATATAATAAAACCATGTAGCATTGGCAAAAAACCTGATTTTGATAATTCCTTAAAATTAGTATTAAGTCCTATGGCTCCTAATGCCATTACCATTAAAAATTTGCTTAAAATTGATATTTTATCACTTGCTATATCTGGTATAAATCCTAGGCTTTTAATAGTTACCATTATAAGAAATATAACTATAAACCAAGGAAATATTTTTTTAAAATTTACTTTTTGTTTTTGTAAGTCTTCTTCTATACCCTTATTTAAATTTAATTTTTCATTTATATATGAAAATATTAAAACTGCTGGCACTATAGATAATGTTCTGGTTAATTTTACAATCAAAGAAAATCCTCCTGCAATATCTGAGAATGCATATCCAGTCGCTACTACTGAAGACGTATCATTTACAGCTGTTCCAGCCCAAAGACCAAAGCCTAAATCACTCATTCCAAAATACTTTCCGGCTATTGGAAAAATAATTACCATTACTATATCAAATATAAATGTTGCTGATATTGCATAGGCTATATCACTATTTTTTGCATCTATTGTAGGTGCTATTGCTGCTATTGCACTTCCCCCGCATATTCCAGTACCTGCTGATATAAGTCCTGAAAGTTTCCAATCCATTTTAAATAGCTTACCCAGCAAATATCCACCGCCAAATGCAGTTAAAAGTGTAAAGTTCATTACAAACAGTGAATATTTACCTACTTGGAAGACCTGTGAAAAGCTCAATGTCGTACCCATTAAAATAATAGATATCTTTAATATCCTTTTTGATACAAAAGTCATCCCATCATTATAAATATTGCTTTTATGTACTATTGGATTGAGAAACATTCCCAACAAAAGTGAAAAAACTCCAGCACTGATTAGATCCTTTGGTATAAATCTACTAATAAAAATTGATGCATATGCTAAAAATATAGTTAATATAATTCCTGGTAAATTTTTTTTTATGTAATTCACTACAATCGCTCCTTTAATCTAATCATTGGATTTCCATATAACATTCTAGTATCTAGTTAATCAAATAAAGATAGCTGTTTTAAATCTGACGATATAAGATTTGATGCCGTCAAACCTATTAATCTGATTTTCAGGCTTGTATCTATTTCACTAAACAAGCTAATTGCAACTTCAAATATTTCTTTAAAAGAATTTATATGAGTAATCAGTGTCTTGCTTCTAGTATGAACTTTGAAATTTTCATCTTTTATCTTCAAAGTTATAGTTCTTCCATGTATCTTTCTAAGTTTTAATTCATCAGATAATTCCATTGAAAAGTTTCTTATATGTTTTTTAAGTATTTCTCTGTCCTTTGTTTCTTCCACAAAGGTTCTTTCTATACCAAGTGATTTTCTTTCACGATTCATATTTATTTCTCTGTTGTCTATTCCCCTTATTCTATTATATACCTCTATCCCTGATTTCCCCAGTATTTCCACTAAAAAATCCTTAGAAGTCTCTAGTAAATCCGCTATAGTATATATCCCTATTCCTCTTAATTTCTTACAAGATTTTGGCCCTAATCCATGAACCTTCTTTATCGGTAATGGCTCTAATATATCTGGTATCATATAACTGCTAATCACTTTTATACCTGATGGTTTGTTCCATTCTGAAGCAAGTTTAGCAAAAAATTTATTATAGGATATACCCACAGACATAGTAAGACCTGTCTTTTCAAGTACAACTGTCTTTATCTCATTTGAAAGTTCAACAGGATCCCTATCTATATTAGATATATCCAAATATGCCTCATCTATAGATACCTTTTCAATTAAACATGTATATTCACTTAGTATTTCAAAAACTTCTCTAGATACCTCTCGATATCTCTTCATTCTACCTGGTACATAGCATCCATGAGGGCATTTTTTTTTTGCCATAAATATAGGCATAGCTGAATGAACTCCATATTTCCTAGCATTATAATTCGCTGTGGCAACTACTCCATGATTACTTAATCCACCAACTATTACAGGTAAACCCTTTAATTTAGGATTGTCATGTTCCTCCACTGAGGCATAAAAAGCATCCATATCTACATGGATAATATTAAGTTTATTTTCATTTTTGAGACTTTTAAAAGTAGCTATCTATCTCACCTCAATATGTATATGATAAAGTATTACACAAACTTAACTGCTGTTCCATATACTATTACCTCAGCAGCTCTCTGCATAATTGCGGATGATGCATATCTAATATTCACAATCCCATCCGCCCCTAATATATTTGCCTCTTCAACCATTCTTTTTGTAGCAAGTGCTCGTGCATCATTCATCATCTCATTATAAGACTTAAGTTCACCGCCTATAAGAGTTTTTAACCCCTGTGAAATATCTTTCCCTACATTTTTAGATTGAATAGTGCTACCTTTTACTATAGTAATTGTCTCAAGATCCTTTCCAGATATATAATCAGTATTTACTAATATCATCTTCTTCACCCCCTTTTATTTCCTTTATTCTTTCAAGCAACATATATATACTTAATATTATTAATCCAATAAAAAAGATAGTCAATAATATTTTTACTACTAAAGGAATGTCAGTTTCAGCTAAACCCAGCCAAATATAAAATATAAAATAACAAACTATTAAAATAGTAATTGTAATTGGAGCTATTAATTTTTTTGTTTGTTTTTTCAATACAATCTACCCTTTTCATCAATATTTAATCTCAAAGAACACTATTTAATATTAGGTCTTTTCTTGTATATATTATACCATAGAAAGTAAATTTTAAAATAAATTCATATAATTTCAAGGAATAAATAATCTTCAATGCTTGAAAGTATAAATCAAACAACTTCGATATCTACCCGTTCCTGATACTATACCAAGACTAATAGTAATATATCATAAAAATAGTCTGATGAAATTTCACCAGACTATTTCTTTAAATGTCTATGGTTCTATGATTGGGAAGAAAAACTCAAACTGTGTCATATTTCCAAGAAGTTTTCCAAGAAGCTCTTTGTCACCTTCGACTTTTACTCCCTTAGCCACTGCAGCAGGATTGCCACTAATCAAGGCAAACATACCAGTTTTAGTTGTTGTCCATGTAGCATCTGCGTCCTCTGCTTGTGCATCTTTCTGATAGAGTAGCACTCCATTGTGTACTGAAATTAAATAGGATTCATCTAAATCTTTAACAATAAAGTTTGCCTTGAAACTTAAATCTTGTGCAACATTACTATCAATAAGAATGCCCATATAGTCTAAAAGCATTGTAGGTGTCATACTCTTGCTTAAATCTGTACTTCCAGTTGCCCTACGATTTTGATCATTCTGCGTTCCTTCACGTAGCTCTTTTGCAGCACCAAGATATGAATTTCTCCAAGCACCAGACTCTGCCTGATATCCAAGTTGCTCCATAGCATCAGCACATAACATCCTTGCATCAGTATTTTTAGGATCCGCAAAGACAAGCATATTTGTAATTTCTGCTACCCATTGATATTCTCCCTTGGCAAAATCTTCTTTTGCTTTCTTTAACACTAACTCTGGACTTCCCATATATTCTACAAATTTTTTCGCACTTGCTGTAGGTGTTAATTCATTGAGATGTATTGGATTTCCGTCATACCATCCCATATATTTTTGATAAACAGCTTTAGAATTGTGAATCAAAGTACCATAATATTGACGTGTATACCATACCTTTTCAATTTCATCAGGTAGTTTAATGATTTCTGTAATTTCTGTAGGCGTTAATCCCAAATTGATATACATCAAAGTTTGATCATTTATGAACTTATAAATTGCGGCTGTATTTAATAAATATTCATAGATATTTTCATTTCCCCAGCGTGGCCAGTTGTGGGACTGAAATACTACCTCTGCCTCGTCACCATAAAGAGTAATCGCTTCCATGATGTATTTGGCCCAAGCATTGCCATCTCGAACTTCAGCACCTCTTAAAGTATAAAGATTGTGTAGAGTTCCAGTACAATTTTCAGCTAACCAAAGTGCCTTTTTTTCTGGGAACCAAGTATTCATTTCAGCAGGAGCCTCTGTTCCTGGTGTCATTTGAAATTCCATAGTCACACCATCAATAATTCTCGTTTCACCTGTTTCCTTGATCTCATCAGTAGGTGAAATATATGAAATAGTTCCTGTGGATTGACCCATGCCAATTCCAATACCCATAGAACCTGTTTCACCAGGATCCAATAAAGTTCCATACTGATAACTAGTTCGTCTACCCATAGCTGTAACTGCATTGGTGTATTCACTAATGGCATATTTTTCAAAATGTTCTGGAGCAATGATCGGAATATTTCTTTCACGAATTTCCTTTTCACTAACAATACCCTTGATACCACCAAAATGATCTGGATGTGGATGACTAATAACAACAGCCATTATAGGATAATCTCCAAGATTTTCCTTTACTAATTCATATGAAGCTTTGGCACATTCTACTGATATCAATGGATCAAAAACTATCCAACCAGTGTCACCTTTAACAAAAGTAATATTGGACATATCATAACCACGCACCTGATAAATACCATCAGTCACCTCAAATAAACCATAATAATGGTTGAGTTGTGTATGTCTCCACAAACTAGGATTTACAGTATCTGGTGCATCTTTGCCTTCCAAAAAACCATAGGCTTTTTGACTCCAAATAACCTTACCACTCTTGTCTCTTAGTTCAAGTGTTTCTGGTGCTGCAATTAAGCCTTTTTCAGCATTTTCAAATTCTACCTTGTCATCAAAATCCAATAAAGAATACCATGCTTGATTTTTCTTTATGGTCTTTTCTTCAGCACCCTTAATCTTAGAAGTTAATGCTTCCTCCGATGTTGCATTAGCAATGAATCCAGTTGTCATAACCATTGAAATGGTAAGTAGATATGCAATAAGTTTACTGATTATTTCCATATTTTACCCTCCTTAAATCTTTTTTAGTCCTACCCATTCTTTTGGGATCTTTTTGTTGTCTTTTAGATAATTATAGATATTATTCTAAGCTGCATTCTGCAACTATCTATTGTTTATTCATTTGTTTATACACAAGAAATTGCAATTAGTTAGATATTTTTTGAAAATATTTTATTTGACCTTATATTATTCGCCATAAATCCTCAAAGTTCCTGCTCTTCATCCTAGCTTATCATGTATCTAATATTAAATCTAATGACCCGGTTGTAAAATCTTAATTTTTTCTTCATCATTATATAACTCATATTCTAAATCCTCCCGAAACCACCTAGAGCTAAATAGCTGCTTTGTATCACTTCCGCTGATTGGCTCAATAACTATATCTTCTTCAATAATAGATACATGTCGCTTCCCATGAGTAAAGTAAATATTTTCAAAGTCATAAACTTCTTTACCTGTACAAACACTTAAACTTTCCGGCAAATAAACCCTTACTTTGAATTTATTGTTCTTCCTACCGTAGTCTTTTAATTCTAATCGTAAATTAACTACCACCTTATCTTCTGAACCTGCTAAGCTAATATTTGACTTTTGTATCTCTATCGCCCTTAATCCATCGCCCTTTATCCAGTGATAATTTGTTCTAGTAACTTCTAATGTAAAGTTCATTAGGGGAATGATGACTATTACAATTACTATAAATATTAAAGACTTACTTTTACCTTCAAATCTCTCAAGATTAGCTAATCCTATTATCCCAATAATAAATATTATCAATATAAATATTGATGAAGGATGGAATATACTGCTATTATCATTAGATTTTATTGGTGGTATTACCTGTTCAATTATAGAATATGAAGCCTGTGGAACTTTCTGCACTAGCAATACCCCTATAAATATAAGTCCCAAATATATAAGTAACTTCTTCTTATCTTTACTCAATTTCATCCCTCCGATATCAATTCTTTATCTGAATTGTATCATATTAACTGAGATTGCTTCAATGATTATCTTTTACTACTGGACTTCACTGATTACTTGCCAACTTACCATCTTTACTGTAATTATAGCTGTCATATCTGTAAGTCTAGTTTTATTTACATGATATAAGGCATTTTAAAGTCCTAGAGTTATTGAGGGAAATAAGTTAAAACCTGTATATACAACCATACAGGTTTTAACTTATTCTATCCTTATATTTAAACGATATTTGTTCTGTCCATTTCCCACATCTATCCCCAAAACAGGCAATAGTTTTTTTATTTTCATTTATTTGAACTACTTCACAATTGTTTGTACATCCACTACATTCAAAACTTGTAGTTTCGAATAAATTATCTACTAAATTAAAGCCTTTAAAATTAGTTTTCTTTGATTTTTCAACTTTATCTCTGGCCATAATAGCTGCACCTACACTTCCCATTACATTGAAGTTTTTTGGTACTATTACTTCAAATCCCAATGCATTTTCAAAAGAAGATTTTATTCCTTTATTGGCAGCAACGCCACCTTGAAAAAAGGTTTTAGGGAGTATTTCTTTCCCCTTTCCTACATTATTTAAATAATTCCTTACTAACGCTTGACATAATCCATTTATTATATCTGAATAATTGTATCCTAGTTGTTGCTTATGTATCATATCTGATTCTGCAAACACAGCACATCTGCCAGCAATTCTAACTGGTGTAGTAGATTGTAGTGCGTAGTCTCCAAAGCTTTCTATAGGAATCCCTAGCCTTTCTGCCTGCCTATCTATAAAAGAGCCTGTACCTGCAGCACAAACCGTATTCATTGCAAAGTCAGTGACTACTCCGTGTCTTAGCGTAATTATCTTTGAATCTTGACCTCCAATTTCAAGTATTGTCTTTACATTCTGATCTTCTTCAAGTGCTGCTACTGCATGAGCTGTGATTTCATTCTTTACTATATCTGCACCTATTATCGTAGCAGCAATATCTCTACCACTTCCTGTAGTTCCTACTCCATTTATTTTTATATCTTTATATTTTTTTCTTAACTCTTCTATTACCTCTTTAACTGCATTTATTGGGTTTCCCTTTGTTCTTAGATATATCTTTTCAATAATATTTACCGCTTCATCCATGAGCACTAGGTTTGTACTTACAGATCCTACATCGATACCTAGATAATACATCTCAGTTCTCTCCTTTCAAGTAGATCTACAAATGCTTCTATTCTAGTTATATATCCTGCTTCTCCGGTCATTTCATCTATTACAAGGCTCATTATTGGAAAATTTTTGTCTTTTGAAATACTAGGTAATATAGATTTTGATACGATTTCTGGCATACATCCCATTGGAAAAATTTGAATAGCTCCATCAAATCCTTCCTCATGTGCGAGTACTGCTTCCCCAATACATTCCCTTGCATGCCCACCTATTCCTATATCCAAATATTCACTAGATGCCCTCTTTATATCAAGACTATTTAACTTAGTTGGTGACAACATTGTGTTTTTTACCCACCAACTTAGCGTAAGCCTTCTTTTAGTTGATACTCCATAATCCATCAATTTATCTTGAATATATAGATTTGAAAATGGCTCTATCACTGTATATATCTCTCCTATTATTGCTATTTTAATTGGATTTTTATTTTTATCTATTTCCACTTTATCTATTGAATGCTTATAACTTTTCAATATCTTTATCATCTCTTTTGGATTTTTTGCCTCTAATGCTGCTCTTTTGCTATTATTTAATATTTCTTTACAATTGCCTGTTGTTTTCTCATATCCTGCTAAATAATATGCCTTTCCCTCTATATAATCAATTAGATTTACTACCCTTACTGCATCTAATAAAGCTTTTGTTTTTTCTTTTCTGCTTTTTCTACTATTGTGTGATATCCTATTTATCCTATTTTTAAATTCTTCTATTCCAATATCTTGTGGAAAATCTACTACTATAAACTCTACATTGTGACCTAGTTTTTTTATTAAATTCATCTGTAGTTCGCAGTATTCGCCAAATCTACAAGGGCCACAGCTTCCAGGTAATATAATTGTATTTGCACCCTTTTCTATTGCCTGTATATAGTTTCCTATCATTATCTTATAAGGTAGACACATTTCTTCGGAAGAGTGTAATGATCCTATTTCAAGAGCCTTTTTATTAGCAAGAGGCGGCATTACATATTCTATTCCAAGCCCATTCAGCAAGGCCTTTGCAGCTAAATATACATTGCCCAAATGTGGAGTTGCTACTTTCATCTAAAAACTCCTTTCAAGCATATCTGTAAATGCTTCTATTCGTGTATTTATTCCTGCCTCACCAGTGTGTTCATCTAGTTTTAAAATCATAAATGGAAAAGCTGCTATTTTATCCTTGATTAGTTCAATTGTTACAGAATCTATTCCACATGCAAAAGAAGATATATAAATAATTCCCTTGATTTTTTCTTGCCTTACGCTATTTAAGGCAAATCCGTAAGAGTTTTTTGCAAATGTCCAAAATGGATTCTTATATAGTTTTTTAGATTCCTCTTCTATTACATTTTGATCTGTATATTCTTCAGTTATTACGCCAAATCCTATTTGATTTAATTTATTAACTATATTCATATTTATAAAATCATCATATATATTATAAGGATGCCCCACTAAGGCTATATTTGCATTGTATCCTGTGTTTATTATTCCTAATTTAAATTTTTTTTGATTTTCTATCGCTAAATCAATTGAACCTTTTATTTTCCTATTATCTTTTGTTATCTTATTTGCTGCTATTTTGCCCCACTTATATAGATTTCTTCTAGATGTAGCATATATAGGTTCTTTAATAGCAGCTGGCATATTGGGAATACTATTTATTATCATTTCAGGCAATCCACAAAATTTTGGACATATATACTCTCTTTTCTCTAATTGCATTATTCTCGGGATAAGAGCTAGGTCGCATTTATCTCTTAACGATGATATATGTCCGTGAAATATCTTGATTGGTAGACAGGCATCATCGACACAGTATTTTACTCCCTGATTTAATATCTTTTTGTTAGTATTCTCTGAATGTATAGTTTCAGCCCCAAGTTCAGTAAAAAACGTCTCAAAAAATACATTGTATTTATAATTTAAAAGTCCTTTAGGTATTCCTACTATCATAAATTTCTCCTTTCCAAATAGCATTATACCACCGTATTATTGCCAATTTATTGTTTATTATTCTATTACTATGCAGATACAACTAATTACTATATAATTGGATATATGGGGTATAGGTATTAAATATAAGAATTATAGATATTATTTTTATTTGGGGGCATATTAAATGAAAGAAAAGCTTTTAAGTGTATTTTCAA
>CAYRYO010000004.1:59712-66579 GCA_964428475.1 uncultured Tissierellaceae bacterium | reverse complement strand
GCAAGTTTAATAGTTTCATCCATTACCTTGCTTTTATAAATAAAACCTTCATGGGAAAGTGCTATTTTTCTCAATGCCTTTATTTCCTGTGAATACTTCTTTGTTAACTCCTTTGTTTTATAAAGTTCACTTCTTAAATTAATTAACTCAGTTATATTTCTAGTGTTGCATATTACAGCGATTATATTTCCGTCTTCATCATATACAGGATTTCCAGTTGTAAGTGCAGTTTTTCCACTAATGTATTTATGTATTATTGAGATAGACTCATTGTGCTCTAATACATGAAGTGTAACACTTTTATTAAATAATCCTTCTTTTAAAAGGTCTCTTAGGTTTTTATTTAATATCCTACTTTCTATTAATCCAGTTGTTTCTTCATAAGCATTATTAATATAAATAATATTTGCTAAATTATCAGCTATTAAAATACCATCTGAAGAAAAGTCAATTGCAGCTTTTAATTTTTCTATACCAATCATATAAATCCCTCCCAACTTGCTATAAGAAAAAAGGTACAGTATGAACTGTACCTATCCTAACTTCTCTACTACATTTTTCAGCATCTTTCTAATAGGTAGATCATAAGGGCATCTAGTTTCACATATTCCACATTCTCTACAGTGAACTGCCCTGTGCTCCATAGCATTGTATCTAGCTTGAGCCCACTCTTTTAGATTGTATCTTGAATAGTATCCTTCCATTAAAAATTGAGTCGGTATATCTATTCCCTCTGGACATGGCAGACAATATCCACATCTTCTACAGAATTCAGATCCAAGTGAATCTGCTTCTTTAAATAATATCTCTTCTTCTTCACTTGTCAAACTTCTCCTGTTAATAGCTAGCTCTGTGTTTTCCGTTACTTGTTCCATACTATCCATCCCGGGAATCACCACACTTACATTGGGATTATCTAATATAAATCTAAGAGATAAACTAGCTTGTCTAATAGCACCTCCAGCTAGGGGTTTCATCACTATTACTCCTATATTGTTTTCTTTTGCCTTTTTAAATAATTCATCTGCTTGTTGTTCTACTGGATTATATGGACATTGTATAGTTGCAAATTCACCCATATCTATAGCCTTATTAAGTATTTGTGGACTATGCGATGTAATACCTATTTCTTTTATTCTACCCTCTTTTTTAGCTTCTTTTACTGCATTTAAAGCACCGTCTTCAGATATTATTTCTTCTAATTGCTCCATCGTTCGTACGTTATGGAACTGATATAAATCTATACAGTCTATTTTTAAATTGTTTAAACTGGTATTCAATTCTTCATTTATACCCTCTCTATCTCTTCTCATTGACTTTGAAGCTATATAAAATTTATCTCTGCCTATCTTTTCTATAGCTTGACCTATTAATTCTTCTGATTCATTGTATCCTCTAGCTGTATCTATGAAATTTATTCCTCTTTCAGTACATTTTTCTAAAATCTTAAATGCCATGTCTGTATCTACTCTTTGTATAGGAATTCCACCAAATCCTATAGTTGAAACTTCTAATCCTGTTCTACCTAGTATTCTCTTTTCCATATTTATTTCCCCCTATTATAAGACCTTAGCTTCTCCTTGGTATATAAATCCCGATGAACTATCTGCAGTTATTATTTCTCCATCTTTTAACAACAAGGTAGCATCTTTTGCTCCTACTATGGTTGGTTTCTCTAAATTAAGTCCTACTATTGCTGCATGAGAAGTAAGACCTCCTTGTTCTGTAATTATAGCTGATGATCTTTCAATAAAACGCACCATATCCCTATCAGTATCTCTACTAACTATAATATCTCCATCTCTAAATTTAGCTTCTAGCTCTTTTTCATTGTTGGCTACACATACCCTACCTACTACAGTCATTTTACCAATTCCACTACCTCTTACAATTATTTTTCCAATTGTATGAACCTTAATTAAATTGGTTGAACCTGCTGTTCCAACTGGAATTCCTGCTGTAATTACAACTAAATCTCCTTCTTTTGCATATCCTCTTTCTACTGCAGAATTAATAGAAACTTCAATTACATCATCTGTTAAATCACTATATGGAGAAAGAACAGGGTATACTCCCCATACGAGAGATAATCTTCTCATAACTCTTTCAGTAGTTGTAGCTGCTATAATTGGGGTCTTAGGTCTAAACTTTGATATTGCCTTTGATGTATATCCTGATGAAGTAGCAGTGATTATAGCTGTCGCGCCTAGATCCATTGCGGTATTACAAGTCGCTTTACTTATAGCATTTGTAGTAGATATTTCACTTAATATAGAATTAGAATTCAATGCCGCTCTATAGTCAAGTGACCTTTCAGTCCTAGTTGCTATTCTATACATAGTTTGAACTGATTCTATAGGATATTTACCCGCTGCAGTTTCTCCTGACAACATAATACAGCTACTTCCATCTATAATTGCATTTGCAATATCTGTAACTTCAGCTCTTGTAGGTCTAGGATTTCTCATCATAGAGTCTAGCATTTGAGTTGCTGTGATTACAGGTTTGCCTGCTATATTTGATTTTCTTATTAATTCTTTTTGCACCATTGGTATCTCTTCTGCATTTACTTCTACACCTAGATCCCCTCTCGCTACCATTATTCCATCAGAAGAAGCAAGGATTTCATCTATATTATCTACACCTTCTTGATTTTCTATTTTTGAAACTATTTCTATATACTCTCCATGATTTTCTTCTAGTATCCTTCTTATCTCAAGTACATCTGCGGCTTTTCTAACAAAACTTGCAGCAATAAAATCCACTCCATTTTCAATCCCAAAGAGTATATCACCTTTATCTTTTTCTGTAACTGCTGGAAGACTTATCTTGACATTAGGAACATTGACACCCTTATGATTTTTAAGCGTACCTCCATTGAGTGCAAGGCATTTAATTTCAGTGCCATCTGTTATTTCAAGAACTTCAAATTCTACCAAGCCATCATCGACTAGTATTTTATCTCCAACCTGCACATCACAAGGAAGTCCTTCGTATTTTACTGGTGCTATAGTTTTATCTCCTAGTATATCTCTGGTTGTAAAGGTAAAACTATCGCCATCTGATATTTCAACCACACCTTCTTTGAAATCTCCAAGTCTTATTTCTGGCCCTTTTGTATCAAGCATAATTCCTATTGGCATATCTAGCTCTTTTCTTACAGCCTTTATATTGTCTATTCTAGCCTTATGTTCCTCATGCGTTCCATGAGAAAAGTTTAATCTGCATACATTTAATCCACTATTAAACAGTTCTCTTAGTATCTCTTTTGATTCTGATGCTGGTCCTATAGTACATACAATCTTCGTTTTTTTCACATGTATTCCCCCTACTTGGTTTTTGTAATTATATGGATAATACCTTTGCTGTATGGTACATTTCTTCGTTGAATTTTTTTTCTATACTCAATGCTTCTTCTATATCTAAATCAATTATCTTATTACATTTGATACCAAGTGCTCTTCCAGACTTACCTTGTTTTAAAAGTTCAATAGCTGTATCTCCCATCTCACTAGCCATTATCCTATCAAAAGAAGTAGGTGTTCCACCCCTTTGTATATACCCAAGTATAGTAACTCTAGTATCTATTCCTGCCTTTTCTTCAATAGTTTTAGATACATCATATGCATTCCCTACACCTTCAGCCAATACAATTATATGGTGAAGTTTCCCTCTATTTTTGCCTTGTAGTGCTTTTCTACACACTTCGTCTATATCAAATTCTATTTCTGGAACTATTATACTTTCAGCACCTCCAGCCAATCCTGAATATAGTGCTATATCTCCACAGTGTCTTCCCATTACTTCTATTACATTTGCTCTTCCATGAGATGTAGATGTGTCTCTTATCTTTGATATTGCATCTACTACTGTTTCTACTGCTGTATAAAATCCAATAGTATAATCAGTATAACCACAGTCATTATCTATTGTACATGGAATTCCTATGGTAGGGACCCCTGCTTCTGATAACTCTTGTGCTCCTTTTAATGTCCCATCTCCACCAAGCACTACTAGTGCATCTATATCAAATACATCTACTATATTTAAAGCCTTCTTTAAACCTTCTTCTGTCATAAATTCTTTAGATCTTGCAGATCTAAGCATAGTACCTCCTCTATGTATTATATCTGCTACAGAAGATAAATTCATCTCATAAAGATTGCCTTCTACTAGACCTTTATATCCTTCTTTTATTCCCAAAACTTTGAATTTATTATATATACCCGACCTCACTACAGCTCTAATAGCTGCATTCATACCAGGAGCATCACCTCCACTGGTTAATATTCCTATAGTCTTCATGTATATTCTCCCCCTATATCAATAAATATTTAATTCTATAAGTGCCTCTCTTATGTCCTCTATCTCAAATTCTGGAGCCAAAATTTCATACAATTCTTCTTCACCGTCATATAAAATAAATTTTGATTTAACTAAAAAGCCTTCTCCTTTAAGCATACCCTTGATCCGATTAGCCTC
This sequence comes from uncultured Tissierellaceae bacterium, assembly GCA_964428475.1. Lineage (GTDB taxonomy): Bacteria > Bacillota > Clostridia > Tissierellales > Tissierellaceae > JARICQ01. The sequence continues at coordinate 62,097 of CAYRYO010000004.1, read as the reverse complement.
ATCAACACCTGACGCCATATGAATAGTAGTCCACACAATTACCACTCCCAATGTCTAATATATTCCAAATATAGTTAAAACTTTAACTCTTTATTATACTATTTTAACACATTCTTCACCTAAATAATATTTTAATTCTTGTATACAATTATTATCTTCAATATCAATCCACATTTTTCTATCAGCTATTACTGTTTTTCTATCCTTTTCATTATATACATATACAGGTGTATTGCCTTTATACTTTAAAAACATGGATTTCAAATCACTAAATGTATTTGGATTGCTATTTCTTTTTATCTTCAAATAAACCTTTTTAGTATTATATTCTTTTAACATACTTATTTTCTCTACTATTAGTTTTGCTTCCTCCACTTCTGATAGGTTCAATTTCCCCTCTATCACTACTATACTGTCTTCATTTATATACTTATTATATCTTTCATAAGTCATAGGAAATACTATACATTCAATCGATCCAACTAAATCTTCAACAGTAATAAATGCCATCATATTATTATTCTTTGTTATTTTATTTTTCTTTTCTACAACTATCCCAGCAAGTTTTATAGTACTTCCATCCCCTACTTTATTTAACCCACTTTCTTCTGGATCTTGGCTACTCAATATATCTATTGTGTTCATAGTTGATATACTTTCCACTTTATCCTTATATGGTTCAAGTGGATGACCTGATACATATATACCTAGCATTTCCTTTTCCATTGTAAGCAATATATTTTGTGGAAATTCCTTTAAATTTGGAAAGTTATCTTGGGTCTCACTCTTATTTATGCTATCAAATAAGGAATATTGCCCTTCGATATTTCTCTTTCTATCTGCATGTATCCCATTGATTACCTTTTCATATATAGCCATCAGTTGAGCCCTAGTTCCTCCAAGGCTATCAAGTGCACCACATTTAATTAAAGATTCTACAGCTCTTTTATTCATGACTTGACTATCTGTCTTTTCTATTCTCTCAATGAAATCTGTGAACCCATTAAATTCACCAGTTGACCTAGCCTTTACCACTGCTCTGATAAAATTATCTCCAACATTTTTTACTGCTGAGAGTCCAAATCTTATCTTATTATCCTTTACTGTAAATTTCTTATATGATTTATTTATGTTAGGAGAAAGTATTTCTATCCCAAGCCTCTTGCATTCCTGTATATATAGAGAAACTTGATTTGTACTTCCCATCACAGATGAAATAAGCGCTGCCATATATTCCACTGGATAATAGTATTTAAGCCATGCAGTTCTATATGCCACTACTGCATAAGCCGCACTATGGCTTTTATTGAATGCGTAATTTGCAAAGTCTATCATGAGATCATATATCTTATTTGCAGACTTCTCGTCTGCTCCATTCCTAATGGCTCCTGCTATTTCAATCTCTCCATTTTCATCTGTACTTCCATATATAAAGTTTTTTCTCTCTTCTTCCATTACATCCATTTTCTTTTTACTCATAGCACGACGAACAAGATCCGCACGCCCCATAGAATAGCCACCAATGTCTCTAACTATCTGCATCACTTGTTCCTGATAAGTTACACATCCGTATGTTACATCTAATATAGGTTCAAGGCTAGGATGTATATATTTAATTTGACTTGGATCATGTTTACATGCTACAAATGTTGGGATTTGATTCATAGGTCCAGGTCTAAATAATGAGTTTGCAGCTATTAAGTTCTCAAACACATTTGGTTTCAGTTCCTTTAAAAATGCTCTCATTCCTGGACTTTCAAATTGAAATATTCCAAGCGTTTCAGCTCGTGCAAACATCTCTAAAACAAGTGGATCTTCATAATTTATCTTGTCAAAATTAACTTCTACCCCATGATTATATTTCACTAAATTTACAGCATCTCTAATTACAGTTAGAGTTCTAAGCCCTAAGAAATCCATTTTTAAAAGACCCAGCTCTTCTAGCTCTATCATATTGAATTGAGTTGTGATAGAATCGCCATTTCTAAGAAGTGGTACATAATTTGTAACTGATTCTTTGGATATTACTACTCCTGCAGCATGAGTAGAAGTATGCCTTGGTAGTCCTTCTATCGCCATAGCAAAATCTATCAAATTTTTGATGTCCTCTTCCTCTTCATAAGAAGTCTTAAGTGTTTTATTTATCTCTAATGCCTTTTCTATAGTCATTCCAATGGCCGTAGGTATTTGTTTTGCTATAAAATCAACCTTCCCATAACTCATATTAATTGCTCTACCTACATCTCTAATGGCTCCCCTAGCTGCCATAGTACCAAATGTGACTATTTGAGCTACTCTATCTTCTCCATATTTTTTGACCACATATTCAATTACCTCTTCTCGCCTTTCATAGCAAAAATCAATATCTATATCAGGCATCGATAC
>CAYRYO010000004.1:40054-59612 GCA_964428475.1 uncultured Tissierellaceae bacterium | reverse complement strand
GACTTTAAATAAAACTCATTGGTGGGAAACTTCATGCGTTTTTCTTCATCTACAGTTTTTCCTGTTTGGATACATAGCAGTATATCGTGAACTACTGCATCTTCTCTTTTTAGATAATGGATATCATTGGTTGCTACTAATGGGATAGCTAGCTTCTTGCTCATTTTCCTTAATTCTTCATTTACATTTCTCTGATCATCTTCTTCCATTCCTGCATCCTGAAGCTCTAAAAAGAAATTATCTTCTCCAAATATATCTTTATATTCTAGAGCAATTTCCTCTGCCTTTTCTATATTATTATTCAGTATATGCCTTGGGACCTCCCCTCCTAGACAAGCTGAAAGGGCTATTATGCCTTTACTATATTTTCTTAAAATATCATGATCTACTCTAGGTTTATAATAAAAACCATTTACATAAGCTTCTGAAACTATTTTCATTAAATTTTGATATCCTTCTTGTGTTTCTGCTAATAATATCAAATGATACTGGCTTTTATCTTTAGCTTCTTTATCTGTATATTTATCCATAGCTACATATACCTCTGATCCTATTATAGGTTTTATACCGTTTTTCTTGGCTTCTTTGTAAAATTGTATAGCACCAAACATAGAACCATGATCAGTTATAGCTATAGAATTCATTCCAAGTTCTTTGCTTCTAGATATTAAATCCTTTATCTTTATAGAACCATCTAATAGGCTGTATTCCGTATGCACATGTAAGTGAGCAAATTTATCTTTATATTCCATACCTTTTCCTTTCTATCGTTTTTATATAAAAACAATTTCCCATTATAGGGAAATTGTCCTTATTTAATGACCTAATTTATCAATTGCATTTTCCATAAGTGATAGATCTATCACCCTGAAATCATCTAATACATTCTCTACCCAGTCTGGCGTTGACTTATTTGACATAAACTTCTTAGTCGTCAATATACTCTCCTCTACTATTGAAAGACCACTCTCATCTAAATCATCTTTTTTATTTGACATGATTATACTTTTATAAGGAGTTTCATTTGGCTTTACACTTCCTGATAATGGATGAGTTAAAAGTTCGTATCCTTCATGTACTCTATCTCTTACAAATTCAAGTATATCCATGTATTTGAATTCTTCCTTATACAAAACTTCTCTTTTATCCTTGTATTTTTCATATACATATGGATTATTTGTGATTATTACTGTAGACATTTTACTTTCCCCCAATTTCTTCTGCTATTTTTTCTATTTTTCTTAATCTATGATTTACTCCAGATTTACTTACTGGAGGATCTAGCATGCTCCCTAATTCTTTCAATGTCGAATCCTTAAACTCAAGTCTAAGTTCAGCAACTTCTCTTAAATTATCTGGTAAGCGACCAAGTCCTATTGAATTTATTATTTTGTTTATACTTTCTATTTGTCTCATAGAAGCATTTATAGTCTTACCTAAATTAGCTGTTTCACAGTTGACCAATCTATTAATGTTGTTTCTGACATCTTTAAGCACCCTTATATCTTCAAGCTTCAACAAGGATTGATGAGCTCCTATTATGTTCAACAAATCTGCTATCTGTTCACTTTCCTTTATATAAACCACAAAATATTCCTTTCTAAGAACTATCTTTGAATTTAATCCAAAACTATTGATTAATTCTCTCAAATCACTACTATGTTCTTCATTTCCTGTAACAAACTCTAAATGATAAGTCTTTTCTGGATTGGTAATGGATCCGCCACCTAAAAAGGCTCCCCTTATATAAGATCTTTTGCAGCATCTTTTCATAATTAAATTTTCAGGAATATTATGATTGGGATGAAATAAGTTGTTTTCTTTTGTGATAAATCCTACATCCCTTAATACTTTTTTGGATATATCTTTATTGTTAATATAGACAAGATAATTATTATTTTTCTTTAACTGCTTGTTTCTTCTTACCATAACTTCAATATCTGTCTCGTATATATCCTTTAAAAGTGTAAATATCCTTCTTGCTATAGCAGCATTTTCAGTAGTAAATTTTAAATTCACATTTTTATTCCCTGAAATCTGTATAGTTCCATTCATTCTCACAAGTGCAGCTAACTCTGCCATAGGACAACAATTTTTCCCCAATACTATCCTAGACAATTCATTTTTTGTAGTTGCTGAAAATGACATAGCACACCCCCTAATCTACAATTTCATCATTTTTAAACCTTTTAATATTATATCCTTTTCATCTTTATATCTAACTAATTCCTTAGCTTTGTCTATATGAACAAATTTTGCATCTACAAATCCTTCTTTTTTTTGTGGACTACAAGTCATAGAATTAGTCTTCATAACATACCAGTGAACAGTTTTATAAACCATTTCATTTTTTTTCAAGTTTTTATATTTATAGTACACCATACCAATATATTTAACTATTTCAGCCTTCACCCTACTTTCTTCTAATACTTCACGAAGTGCAGTTTGCCTTATAGTCTCATCTTTTTCTATTCGACCCTTAGGTAGGACCCAATCTCCATTGAATTTTTTTAACAGCAATATAGTATTTCCAAATATCACAACCCCCCCAGCACTTGTTTCTTCTATCATGGAATCCACTCCCGATTATTAATATACTAATTTTATTTCATTATATTAATTATACTATATTTGATAGATATTTGCTAAGAAAATTAGAATGAAACTATTTTGAATTATAATGAATAATGATATATAATATACTCATCAACATATAGAGGAGCGATATTTTTGAAATATATACTAGAAAATTTAGAAAAATTACTTAAGATTTCAAGCCCAACTGGAAACACTGAAAATGCAGTTCAATTTGTACAAAAAGCATTTAAAGAATTAGGCATAAGCACTAAAAGAACCAATAAAGGTGCTCTTATTGCTACCATAGAAGGTGAATACACTGATAAAGAAGTTACACTTTCTGGCCATGTAGATACTCTAGGTGGAATGGTTAAGGAAATTAAATCCAACGGAAAACTAAAAATCACTCAACTTGGCGGATATGTATGGAATACTATTGAAGGAGAGCATGTAGTTATAGAAACTATGGAAGGTAAAACATACACTGGTACTATAATGACTACCAAAGCATCTTCTCACGTTCATGGAGAAAGTACTAAAACTGTAGAGAGAAATGCAGATAATATGGAGATAAGAATCGATGAAAGGGTTAAATCCAAAGAAGATACTCTTAAACTTGGAATAAATGTAGGTGATTTTGTAAGCTTTGATCCTAGAACAATAGTTACAGAATCCGGATTTATTAAATCAAGGCATTTAGATGATAAAGCAGGTGTTATATCTATTCTAGCTATAGCAAAACATTTAGTAGATAATAATATCAAACCAAAATTTACAACTAATTTCTTTATATCTACCTATGAAGAAGTAGGTCATGGTGCCTCAACATCTATTCCTGAGAAGACGTTTGAATTTATAGCTGTAGATATGGCAGCACCCGGTGAAGGACAAACTTCAGATGAATTTTCTGTAACTATATGTGCAAAAGACAGTTCTGGCCCATATGACTTTGAACTTAGAAAAAGACTAGTACATCTGGCTAAAGACGAGAATTTAAACTATCAAGTAGATATATATCCCCACTATGGTTCAGATGGTTCTGCAGCTCTAAAGGCAGGATATGACTTTAAAGTAGGATTAATAGGCCCTGGGGTAGATGCAAGTCACAGCTTTGAAAGAACTCATATAGAAGCAATTAATAATACAATTAAACTTGGAATAGCTTATTTAACTAAATAGATTATGTTAATTCAACTAAAAGAACTGCCGAAAGTATTATATGGAAATTGATAGAAGAGACTAAAGACAGCTAATGATTTTAAAATCATTAGCTGTCTTTTTAAATAGTTACACATTCTTCGCTATATTTATAAGTATCTTACTTAAGAGTATATTATCATGTCTTATATAGTCTTTTTTTACATCTATTAATTTATCTCCAATGAGTTTTATATTCTTTCCATTTAATATTTTTCTATGTTGTTCTTCGATTAATACGGGTTTTGAACCATCTTTGATATATTTATTTAAAGTCCCTATAGGGATATCTTCGGTATTTCCTATTACATAGTCTAAAAAACCTTCTCTACTATGTTTAAGTATTGCCTCTACATGATCTACCAATGAATATCCATCAGTTTCTCCAGGTTGAGTCATCACATTTGTAATATATACTTTTTTTGCATTTGCCTTATATATGATATCCGTTATATGATTTACTAGTAGATTTGGTATTACACTAGTATATAAACTTCCCGGTCCTAGTACTATTATATCTGCGTCTTTTATTGCTTCAACTGATTCAAGAAGCGGATTAGATATCTTTGGATCCATATATATATGATCTATCCTACTTCCATTTTTTATTGCATCAAGAGGAATCTTAGACTCACCACTTATTATCTTCCCATTTTCTAATACTGCACAAAGCTTGACATTTTCAAGTGTCATAGGAAGCACTTTACCGGTTACAGCTAATACATTGCTGGTCTCTCTAACAGCCTTTTCAAAACTTCCATATATAGAATTCATAGCTGCTATAAATAAATTTCCAAAATTTTGTCCCTTTAACATTCCATCAGTAAATCTATACTGAAGTAATTTTTCCATAGTAGGCTCAGTATTTGCAAGAGCAAGTAGACATGATCTAATATCTCCTGGAGGTAACATCCCAAGATCTTCCCTTAACACTCCTGATCCTCCACCATCATCTGCAACTGTAACTATTGCTGTAATGTTTGATGTAAACTGTTTTAATCCTCTAAGTAATATAGAAAGACCCGTTCCACCACCTATTACCACTACCTTAGGTTCTAATTCCAAACTATTTTCTACTGATAAATTTTCCATAACTAATCCCCTATCTTTGTATCTCTATGCTCCACCGATGCTCTATGTCCATTCTTATTTAATATATTAACAATTTCATCTGATATTGCAACTGATCTATGTTTGCCACCAGTACATCCTATACCTACTATAAGTTGAGTTTTACCTTCAACTGTATAGTGAGGAATTAAAAACTCTAAAATATCTACTGTCTTCTTTATAAATATATTTGTCTGTGGCCATTTAAGTACATAGTCTTTAACCGGTTTATCTGATCCATTATACTCCTTAAGTTCTGGTATATAATATGGGTTTGGAATAAATCTAACATCAAGTATAATATCCCCATCAAGCAATGTACCATTTTTAAATCCAAACGATATAACCGATACAGGTATAGTCCTAGAATCTTCCCCAGCTAATAATATTTGAGATATTTGTTCTTTTAACATCCCCAGTGTCAAATTAGATGTATCAATTATATGATCTGCCCTTCTCTTTATATCATATAACATCTTTGTTTCTTGTCCTATTCCTTCAATAATACTTCCCTCTGGATTCAAAGGATGTGGTCTTCTAAGTTCCTTAAACCTCTTTACTAGTATTTCTTCTTTTGCATCCAAGAAAAATATTTTATGATTTATACCCATATCATTTAAACCCTGAAGTCCTTTAAATAAATGATCAAAAAACTCCCCTGAACGAATGTCAACTACAACAGCTACTTTATCAATATCTTCCTTTGATTCCAAACAAAGCTCTGCAAAATTTGTAAGTAATGCTGGTGGGAGATTGTCCATACAATAATATCCCATATCTTCTAAAACATTCATAGCTTGAGATTTTCCTGCTCCAGACATTCCCGTAATTACTAAAAACTCCATTTTCACACCTCTATATTTTTTCTATATTTTTTATTCTGTTTAGTGGCAAATTTGCTTGTTTTGCCTTATCTATTGCATTCTCTACATTGCCTATATCTTCTGGATGATGAGCATCACTATTTACTAGGTATATTACATCTTTGTTTAAAAGCAATTTAATACTTTCAACTGAAAGCTGACTATGCTTTGCACTTATCTCTAGTGCTGTTCCAGTTTTGTGAGCAGCTTTTGCAACTTCTACTATATTTACTCCTGCTTTTGAACCAGGATGAGAAAGCATATCTATTGGATACTTTTCAAGTGCTTTTATATATGCTTTTGTATTTAATTCTATTATTCTCTTCTTTCCCAATTTAAACATCTTGCTAAGTGGATTAAGCACATATAGGCAAAGTCCATCCACTATTCTACTTGGCATAGCACCATAGTGATATCCCATTATTAGAAAGTCGATTTGTTTTAAAATTACATCATCTACATCTAATCTTCCATCCATTCCTATTATATTTGACTCTAGCCCTAGAAGTATCTTAAGCCCTTGTGGCTGGAACTCTTCATTTAATCTATCTACTTCCTCTCTCATAATAGGGATATTTGTCTGTTTTACACCATAAAGATAATGCCCAGGACCATGATCCGATATCACTATTTCTTTTAATCCCTTTGCAAGTGCTACTTCTGCATTGCGTCTTATTGTACCTGTTGCATGAGTACCTACCTTTTTAAATCCACTGCTATAAACAGTATGGGTATGGTAATCCCCAAGCAGCTTTATCATCTAATCCTCTCCTATTAATTTTATCTCGCGTTCAAGCTCTACACCAAACTTATCCATTACTACCTTTTTAACTACATCAATTAAATGAATCACATCACTGCATCTGGCATCTTCTATATTGACTACAAATCCGCAGTGTTTGTCAGACACCATAGCACCATTATATCTAAGCCCTCTAAGACCTGCATCGTCTATTAACTTTCCTGCATAATGTCCCTCTGGCCTCTTGAATGTGCTTCCACCACTAGGGTATTCGAGTGGTTGCTTTGAAGTTCTCCTATGAGTTAAATCATCTATATTCGCCTTTATTTTTTTATATTCCCCTTTTTCTAAGCCTAATTCTACACCTAGTACAATAAGGCCCTCATCCCACACTCTGCTATTTCTATATCTAAAGTTCATATCCTCATTTGTATATTCATATACTTTATTATATTTATCAATTGCCCTTACCTTTAATACAATATCCTTCATCTCTCCACCATATGCCCCAGCATTCATGACCATCCCGCCTCCAATAGTACCTGGAATCCCTGCTGCAAATTCAAAGTTTTTAAGGCTGTTTTTTAAAGCTACTCTGCTTATATTTGAAAGAAGTGCACCAGCTTCACAGTATATCTTGTTGGCATCCACCCTTATATGGTTAAAACCCTCTCCTATTTTAACTACTACTCCTCTTATTCCTCCATCTTTAACTAAAATATTGCTTCCATTTCCCATTATTGTAAAATCTATATTGTTTTCTCTTAAAAATCTTACAGCATCTATTATTTCTTCTTCATTTGTAGGTATTATCATTGCATCAACAGGTCCACCTATTTTAAAAGTCGTGTGATTTTTCATCTCTTCATTATATAGTATTTGTCCAAAAGACTTGTCTTTTAATAAATCTTTTAATTCATTTATTTCCAAATAAAGTTCACCCCTTCGTCATCCTCATTATATTATATCAAATTTAAATTGTTTATACTAATATATTTAAAATTTAAAATTATATGTATTTAAAGAAGGGGTTATCGTCGTCACGATAACCCCTTTTATCTTTATATTATATTATTCTGCTAATTTTTTGTATTGCTCATATTTAGCTTTTGCATCTTTTTCTGCTTCTGCGAATAGTTCATCTGCTATTTCTGGGAAAGTTTTTCTTAGTGAAGTATATCTAACCTCAGAATTAATGAAGTCCATAAATGGTTCTTTTGGCTCTTTTGAATCAAGTACAAATGGATTTTTACCTTCATCTTTAAGTCTTGGGTCAAATCTGTATAGATGCCAGTAACCTGTATCTACAGCTAGCTTCTCTTGTTTTATACTTACACCCATTCCAGCTCTTATACCATGGTTAATACATGGAGCGTAAGCTATCACTATTGATGGACCATCATATGATTCTGCTTCTTTTAATGCCTTTGTAAGCTGATTCATATTTGCTCCCATAGCTACTTGAGCTACATATACATATCCATAAGATGTCATCATTAGACCTAAGTTTTTCTTAGTTACCCTTTTACCAGAAGCTGCAAATTTAGCTACTGCTGCAGTAGGCGTTGCTTTAGATGACTGTCCACCAGTATTTGAATAAACTTCTGTATCAAATACCAATACATTTACATTTTCACCTGATGCAAGTACATGGTCAAGTCCACCAAATCCGATGTCATAAGCCCATCCATCTCCACCAAATATCCACATAGATCTCTTGATTAAGAAATCCTTAAGTTCTTCAATTTCAGATAAGATTTCTTTTGCTCTTGCGTCTTTTACATCTTTGCTAAGCCTTGGTAAAATCATACCTGTCGCTGCTTTAGAAGCATCAGCATCATCTTTACCTGCTAACCAGTCATTAAAGTATCCTACTAATTCTTCATCAGCATTTAAGTCAACAAACTCTTTCATTAACTCCTCTAGTTTTTGTCTCATCTGCTTAACTGCTATATGCATTCCAAATCCATACTCTGCGTTGTCTTCAAATAGTGAATTTGCCCATGAAGGTCCATTTCCATCTTTGTTCTTGCAGTATGGCATAGATGGAGCTGATCCACCCCAGATAGATGAACAACCTGTAGCATTTGCTATCATCATTCTATCACCAAATAATTGAGTTACAAGTTTTGCATATGGAGTCTCTCCACAACCTGCACATGCTCCTGAGAACTCTAGTAATGGTTCTTGGAATTGACTTCCCTTAATACTGAATTTATCCATCTTGTCAGTCTTAGGTTCTACCGTCATTGCAAATTCCCAGTTTTTAGATTGAACTTCATATTCTTCTTCAAATGGAGTCATTACAAGTGCTTTTTCTTTAGCTGGGCAAACATCTGCACAGTTTCCGCAACCAGTACAGTCTAGAGCACTTATTTGTATTCTAAATTCTAAATCTTCAAGACCTTTTCCTGTAGCTTTAATCATTTCAAATGTTTCTGGTGCATTTTTATTTTCTTCATCAGTTACTAGTATAGGTCTAATAACTGCATGTGGACAAACAAGTGCACATTGATTACACTGAATACAATTTTCTTTTATCCAATGAGGTACCTCTACTGCTATACCACGTTTTTCATATGCAGAAGTTCCATGTGGGAATGATCCATCTTCTCTACCAACAAATGTAGATACTGGAAGATCGTCTCCCTCTTGTCTAACCATTGGATCTAATACATTTTTAATAAAATCTGGTCTATCTCCATCTTCTTCAACTTTCTCTTCTATTGCGTTTTTCCAAGAATCTTTTATTTCAACTTTATTTAAGTTATTTATTCCTTTATCTACTGCTTGGTAGTTCATATTAACTATATCTTCACCTTTATTACCATAAGCATCTACTATTGACTTCTTAAGATGTGATACTGCTTCATCTATTGGAAGTACTCCTGATAATTTAAAGAATGCTGACTGCATTATCATGTTTATTCTTCCACCTAGTCCAATATCTACAGCAAGTTTAGTAGCATTTATAGTATAGAAGTTGATATTGTGTTGTGCAATATATTTTTTCATACTATTTGGAAGGTTTGCTTCAAGTTCTTCATCATCCCAAGTACAGTTTAGAAGGAATGTTCCACCATCTTTTAATCCTTTTAATAGTTCATATTGATATACATAGGATTGTTTTGAACATGATACAAAATCTGCATCTGTTATTAAATAAGTTGACTTTATTCTCTCCTTACCAAATCTCAAGTGAGAAATAGTAACTCCACCTGATTTCTTACTGTCATATGCAAAATATCCTTGAGCATACATATCAGTATCATCACCTATTATCTTTATAGCACTCTTATTTGCTCCAACTGTTCCGTCAGATCCGAATCCCCAGAACTTGCATTTAATAGTGTCTTTAGGTTCAGTTTTGATTGTTTCTTTTATTTCTAATGATAGATTCGTTACATCATCATTTATTCCTAATGTAAATCTATCTTTTGGTTTATCTGCATCTAAGTTGTCAAATACTGTTTTTATCTGTGATGGAGTAGTGTCTTTTGAACCAAGTCCATATCTTCCACCAACTATTACTGGTCTTTCATCTCTATCATAGAATATGTTTTTAATATCTAAATGTAATGGCTCTGCTACTGCACCTTTTTCTTTTGTTCTATCTAGAACTGCAATCTTCTTAACTGTACTAGGTAATACTTCAAAGAAGTGATCAGTTGAGAAAGGTCTATATAGATGTACTTTAACTACCCCTACCTTTTCGCCTTGTTCCATTAAATAATCTATTGTTTCTTCTATAGTTTCAGTTACAGATCCCATAGCAACTATAACTCTTTCTGCCTGTGGATCTCCATAATAATTAAAAGGTTTATAATCTCTTCCTGTTACTTTGCTTATTTCCTTCATATAATCAGCTACTATGCCAACTATGTTTTCATAATAAGGATTTGCCGCTTCTGTAGCTTGGAAGTAAATATCTGGATTTTGAGCTGTACCCTTAGTATATGGGTTTGCTGGGTTTAATGCTCTAGCTCTAAAATCATTCAATGCTTCATAGTCAACTAATTTTTCCAAGTCACTGTATTCCATTACTTCTACTTTTTGAATTTCATGACTTGTTCTAAATCCATCAAAGAAATGTACAAAAGGAACTTTTCCTTTTATAGCTGAAAGATGTGCAACTCCTGCTAAGTCCATTACCTCTTGAACGGATCCTGATGCAAGAAGTGCAAATCCAGTTTGTCTAGTTGCCATAACATCTTGGTGATCTCCAAATATACTTAATGCATGTCCAGCTATTGCTCTAGCTGATACGTGGAATACTCCTGGAAGAAGTTCTCCTGCTATTTTATACATATTTGGAACCATAAGTAATAATCCCTGAGACGCTGTGAATGTAGTAGTAAGTGCTCCTGCAGACAATGAACCGTGTACTGCTCCTGAAGCTCCACCTTCTGATTGTAATTCACTTACTAATACTTCTTGATTAAATATGTTTTTTCTTTTATTAGCAGACCATTCGTCTACCAATTCTGCCATTGATGATGATGGTGTTATAGGATAGATAGCAGCTACATCTGTAAATGCATATGCAACATGTGATGCAGCTGTATTACCATCCATAGTTTTCATAATTTTACCCATTAGTCAACCTCCTTTTAATTTACAACATCATACTAAAAAATAAAGTTGTCAGTAAATCTACACTTGTAACTACAAAGCAAATACTTCGTTACTACTTTAACACTTATCACTAGTATATGAGATATTTATATTAAAGTCAATCAATCTTAATGGAAATAAAATCAATTATCTTTAGTATTTTATTTTAAATAATTAAAACCCTAATACATCGGTTTAGGTATTACCATACAAGCTATAATATATGCAAGTATCCCCGGGAAACCAGCAGTAAATATTGATAAAAATACCCACAAAAGCCTTACTAGCGTTGAATCAATATTAAAATATTCAGCAATCCCTCCACAAACCCCACATAATTTTTTATCTGTTTCTGATAAATATAACTTTTTCACGATTTAACCTCCTTATGAAAATGATTATATAACTCTTCTACTACTAACTTATTCATACCCTTTACACCTATCAATTCATCTATCTTAGCTTCTTTAATTTTTTCTATACTACCAAAGTGTTTTAAAAGTGCTAGCTTGCGTTTTTCTCCTATTCCCTTAATATCATCTAACTCTGATTTAAACATCTTTTTACTTCTAAGTGATCTATGATATGATATCGCAAATCTATGAGCCTCTTCCTGTATCCTGTATATAAGCTTAAAGCCAAGACTCGATTCATCAAGATTTATTTCTCTATTCTCGTATATAATACCCCTAGTTCTATGGAAATCATCCTTTACTAATCCACAAACAGGAATATCTATGCCTAGGTCGTATAATACCCTAAGAGCTACATTTACCTGTCCCTTACCCCCATCCATCATTATAAGATCTGGAAAACTAGAAAATCCTTTCACTTCTATTTTGTTTTGCTTCATTATCTCTTTTTCCTCTAATCCCCGACTAAATCTCCGCTCTAGTACTTCTTCCATACTGCCATAATCATCCGGAGTAGTTCTACTTCTTATTTTAAATCTTCTATAATCAGAACTTTTCTTTTCCCCTCTCTCAAATACCACCATAGAACCTACTGATTCTACACCGCTGATATTAGATATATCAAATGCTTCTATTCTATTTAGCTCTGTTTCTATTCCCATCGCTCTCTTTAATTGATCCAATGCTTTTTGATTTTCTTTAGACTTTTTAATAAATTTGTCTCCATGTTTATCTAACATGTCTAAAGCATTTTTCTTAACCATTTCTACCAATTTTTTCTTATCTCCTCTTTGCGGGGAATGAATATTAACCTTTGCACTTTTCTTGTCACTTAACCATGTCGCTATAGTTTCTAAATCTTCTATCTCATCTTCTATAATTATCTCCTTAGGTATATAACTAGCCCCCATATAAAACTGTTTTACAAATGAACTAATTATTTCTTTCCTGTCTTCCTCAAAAGCATCTTCTACTATAAAATGTTCCCTCCCCATGATCTTTCCATCTCTAATAAAAAACACCTGAATACATGCCTCTTCAATTCCCCTTGCAATACCTATTACATCTTTATCTACTCCATTTGCTGTAGTAATAGTTTGCTTTTCCTGAAGTTCGTTCAAGCTATTTAATTTATCTCTGTATTTTGCAGCCTCTTCAAAATCCAAATCTACTGATGCTCTTTTCATTTTATCTTCTATTAAAAGCATAAGTTCTTCTTTTTTCCCTGATAAAAACATAATTATTTCTTTTACCATTTCCATGTATATTTCTTCATCTACATTACCCTGACAAGGCCCAAGGCATTTGCCTATATAATAGTTTAGACATGGTCTCTCCTTTTTAAAGCCTTTTCCAAGATTTCTATTGCATTCTCTAAGTGTATAGACCTCTCTGATTATATCTATGGTATCATTTACTGCATATACATTTGGATATGGTCCAAAGTATTTTGCCCCATCTTTTAAGACTTTTCTAGTTTTTATTACCCTTGGGTATTTTTCATTTAATGTTACCTTTATATATGGATATTGTTTGTCATCTTTTAATAGTATATTATATTTTGGCCTATACTTTTTTATGAGATTAGCCTCAAGTATGAGCGCTTCAACTTCATTGTCAACTATTATATACTCAAAGTCGTCAATTTGCCTCACCATTGCAACTACTTTTGGATGTTTGTTTTCTGTTGATTGAAAATATTGCCTTACTCTTTTTATTAAGGATTTACCCTTTCCTACATATATAATTTCTTCATTTTTATCCTTCATTATATAAACCCCAGGCTGATCAGGGACCTTTGCTACTTTGCCTTTTAAATCTATCATTTAATCACCCTTACTAATATTAAATCTACTATTAGTATATCATATTTAAATAAAAACATGACATCATTCATTCAATGAATAATGTCACTTTTTATTTAAAATCTTATTTTATGAAATTGTTAAATTCTTTAAACCCACAGTTTCTTTTACCTTTTTTACAAGTTCCACAGCTCTTTGTTCTATCAAATTTAAATCTTCGTCTCTTGCTTTTCCCTTAAACTCTACAGGCTCTAAAAAATCCCACTGTGTACAGCATTTATCTACTATAAAATCAAGTTCTTTTTGAGCCCCACCACTCCATCCATAAGATCCCATTCTAAATACCTTCCTACCATGGACCTTTTTCTTTCCTAGTTCTTCGAGTACTGCTGCCATTGGTGGAAACATCTTATATTCATAAGTAGGCATTGCAAGAACAAGCCCAGTTGAATTCCAAGCAGATGCAAGTACAGTCCCCCACGAAGTCTGAGGTACTCTATGAATATTTACTTTTATATCTTCCTTATCCAAAACTTCCTTTATGTGATTTACAGCCTTTTCAGTCATTCCATACATAGAGCCCCATATAATAGTTATTTCTTCTTTAGCTGGCCCTTTCTGATAATCCGAATACCGCTTATAATCTTCTATTATTTTTCCTGGGTTCTCTCGCCACACAATCCCATGTCCAGGTGCAATTATTTTAATATCCAAACCACTACACTTATCAATAGCCTTCTTAACAGGTATAGAATAGGCAGCTACTATATTAGAATAGTATCTAACTGCTTCTTTTTCGTAAAAACTTATCTCTCTTTCATTTAATTCATTATCAAAATGCTTATCATCTAATTTGCCAAAAGATCCAAACGCATCACATGAGAAAAGTGTACCTGTCTTAGTATCAAATGTAGCTATAGTATCAGGCCAGTGAACATTTGGTATCTCATAAAATTCTAATTTATGACCATTTCCAAGGTCTAATATGTCTCCATCCTTCACAATTATTACGTCATCTTTTAGGTCGAAAAAGGCTTCCAATAAATCTGCTGATTTTTTCCCACATACAAACTTTACATTTAAATTTGTATTTTTAAAGTCCTTTATCCAACCAGAATGATCTGGTTCCATGTGATTTATTACAAGATATTCTATAGATTTTGGATCTATATTGAGTTCATCTAGAAGAGAGTATAGTGATTCTGGATATCCATCCCAATCTCCTACTCCGTCTATTATAGCTGCTTTTTCTCCCTTAACTATATATGAATTTAAACTCACGCCATTGGGAATCTCCCAAAGTCCTTCAAATAGGACATTTTCTAAGTTAACGGATAATAAATGTGTATCTTCTGCTAACTTTCTTACCTTCACACAATCTCCTCCTACCGTGTTTTTATATCTTTCTTGTAATCTCTTTTAACCATTTTTTTTCATCTTCAGTTAAATATGGTGATATCTTTTCAAATACTTGACTATGATAATTATTTAACCAAATTTTCTCATCTTCATTTAATAATCTAGGATCTATAGCATTTAAGTCAATTGGAACAAATGATAGCGTTTCAAATTTCAAGAAATCTCCTGATTCTGTTTTCATTGCTTCATCTACTACTACTATATTTTCTATTCTAATACCATGTTTCCCTGATTTATATACCCCAGGTTCTATAGAAACAATCATTCCCTTTTCAAGAGATATATAATTTGGCGAATTGGCTATTCTATGAGGCCCTTCATGCACTCCCAGTAAATAGCCTATACCATGACCAGTACCATGTTTGAAGTCTAACCCATGTTTCCACATTGGAGCCCTACAGAGTATATCTAATTGATATCCATTAGTGCCCTCTAAAAATTTAGCATCACTAAGATTTATATGTCCTTTAAGAGTTAATGTAAAATCCGTCTTTTCTTCGTCTGTTATATCCCCTAGAGCTATTGTTCTAGTAATATCAGTAGTGCCATCCAAATATTGTCCTCCTGAATCTACCAAATAGAATCCTCTTTCACTTAATATAGCATTAGAGTCTTTATCTGCAGAATAATGTGCCATCGCTGCATTTGCCCCATATGCTGATATAGTTGAAAAACTAGGCTCAATAAAGTCTTCTTGTTTTTTTCTAAACTCTAAGAGTTTATCTGCAGCTGACAATTCACTTATTTCTTTTTTACCTATATTATTATCTAGCCAATATAAAAATTTAGTTAAAGCTACACCGTCTTTTATATATGCATTCTTTTGATTTTTTATCTCTGTATCATTTTTCATTCCCTTTAAATTTGTAGTTATATTGGTATCTGAAATTATTTTGATATTCTTTGGTATAGAACTATATATATATCTATTTATCATTGTCTTATCTAAAAATATTTTGGCATCACTTTCTATATTGCTTAAAAACTTCTCTATATCTTCATAATCTTTTATATTTACATCATTTTCATTTAAAAATACCCTTACATCTTCATTTATCTTATCTTTATCTACAAATAAATAGGCGTTATCCATTGATATAAGTGCATAGGATATAATCACAGGGGTATATAATACATCTCCTCCTCTAATATTAAAAGTCCAAGCTATATCATCCAAGCTACCAAGGACAAAATAATCTGCACCTTTTTCTTTCATTTTGACTCTTATATCCTCTAGCTTTTCATATGTTGATTTGCCAGTGTATTTAATTTCATGTATAAATGCCTTAGCTGTTGGTAAACATGGTCTATCGTCCCAAATAGATCCTACTAAATCAAATTTATCTTCAAACTTTATCTTTTTACCTCTAAATTGTTTTTCTAAACTTTCAAAAGCAGATTGAGAATATGTCTTTCCGTCAAACCCCAGAGTATCTCCATCCTTTAAATTTTTATTTAGCCATTCAATATAGCTTGGATATCCTGGAGTTGCTATTTTAAATAGCTCCATCTCACTTCCCGCTATCTCAGTTTCTGCTTGTATAAAATATCTTCCGTCTGTCCAAAGTATAGCTTTATCTTTAGTGATTATTACTATTCCAGCCGAACCTGTAAAGCCTGAAATATATACCCTTGTCTTATAGTAATCTGCTAAGTATTCGGACATATGAGGATCTGATGTGTTTACTATATATGCATCTATCCTCTTCTTTTTCATCTCAACTCTTAATTTTTTAATCCTTTCATTTACATTCATTTTTTGCCCCCCTATTTTCTTCTATTTTAATCATTATACTAGCAACAAATACTGCACTAATTCCTCCTAATATTTTTGATACTACAAAAGCGTTTACAGATTCAGGTGATACCGTGGTTACATATCCTAGTTGTCCACCAAGTGCAAATCCTGCACTAACTACAAAAGCCGCATTTAAAATCTTACCCTTTTCATTCATTTTATCATATATTCCAAGCATTGGCATACAATGAGCCAATGTACTAAACATTCCTAGTAGAGAATACTGATCCAATTGGACTTTATCCCCTAATTTTCTAAGTGATTTATGCATTATCTTAGAAAGTAAAAAAAACATTGGGAATGCTCCAGACAGGACTATTGCTATCTGAACTACAAGGATAGATGCACTTTCTAATGGAATCATATTTTCCACTATTTCAATATTAAATCCAAATTTAATTATAAGGAGTATAAGTCCGGTAGTACTGATACTTATAATTATCTTACCCAATACATTGAATATCTTAATCATTGTTTTTTGAATCTTTATAAGCCCTATACTCATAAGTATAGAAAACATTACTACGGGAATCACATTACTCAAAATATCTAAAAAGCTTATCTTCATCATTATTCCACCAATTATCATCCCTATTGGTATGGTCATGATACCTGCTAATGCACCTTTTGCAAATAAATCAAAATCTGATTTAGATACCATCCCTATAGATACAGGAATAGTAAAAGATATTATAGTCCCAAGCATGGACGCTAGTATAAGTCCATTGTATCTTCCTATCTCAGCCGTCTTAGCTATTTCCATACTGGTATTATATCCTCCTAAATCTGGTGCTAAAATACTACTTATAAATACCGACGGATCTATCTTAAGTAGCTTTGCTAGAGGGTATATTAATGGAGTTACTAGATCAGCTATAACAGGTGATATACTGTATATTCCAATCACAGTCAAAGCTAGTCCACCTAGTGATTTAAAGCCCTCATCAAATTTTTCTCCAAGCCCGAATCTATTATTTAATATCTTGTCTATACCTGAAATAACTGAAAAGAATGCCATTATATAAATCATATCTCACCTCAAGTTCCTTATTATATACAACTCATATTATACTATAAGTTAATCATTAGTAAATACAAACAACAGCATATATATGAAAAAATAATTCTTATGTTACAAAATCATTTGTATAAATAATTATGTAGTGGTTATATTAACTATATAAAACATTAGGGAGGTAAAAATGAATAAATTAGCTTTAATACTTGTAATTATAGGTGCAGTTAACTGGGGACTTATAGGTTTATTTAAGTTTGATTTAGTAGCCAGTTTGTTTGGAGGTCCAGCTTCTATGCTCAGTAGAATAATCTACTCATTGGTAGGTTTAGCTGGTATTTACTCAATTAAGTTTTTAGTTGGGGACAAAGATAGAGAGAAGATAGATTAATCTATCTTCTCTCTATTTCTGTGTCTATTAATTTAGCATCCATCTCCTAAGAATAAGAATAATAATAAGATTATCCATATCATATTGTCATCACAGAAGATGTTTCCAAATCCACCATCATTACCTAAAAATAAAAATAGTATGATTAGTATTAAAAGCCATTCATTGTCCTTGCAAAAGATTCCTTCTAACATAACATTACCTCCTTAAGTAGATTAATATATCCTATTCTACTTAAGTGATTTGTGTTACAATATATTTTTTTCTTTTCTAAGTTCCAATATTGATTTTGTAGAAATATCTTTTTCTTCTATTTCAAGTAGTTTAACTATATCTTCAAGTTCATGTTCAGCATTAACTTCAATCTCCATATAAGGGTCTGGATATGTATCATTATCCCATGTATCTAAGTCTAGACGTACTCCATTAAGAGAATATGATGTTCTCATCTTTTCTCCCTCTTCTTTTACACTATATCCCAACTTTTCTAGAAGATAGATCATTTCTTCTTTATCTGATATATCTATATTAGTTTCTATGTTTTCCCTAATCCCTTTTCTATCTATGCTTTCTTTCATAGTTAATGTAAACTTAATCTTGTCCTTTAAGATAGATCTAGTTTCCCTTATTCTTAGATAACTATTTAGCTTGTTTTCAATATAATTGTCTGGTGAATCAATTAATGTATTTATCTGAACTTCCTTAGCAATTAATCTAGCACCTAAACCCTTTAACTTGTCTTCCATATTTTCTAAATTTATATTTAACACCTTTACTTCAAGCTCTCTCAAATTATCATCCCCTATCAGATTTATTAAAATACTTAAAGAATCTTCTTTGGCTGAAAGTTTATATAATCACTTGCTACTAAGTGAAATTCTATTCCTTCTACTATACCCTCTACAGCATACCTATGCCCTTCAGAGTGAAGGTGCCCATAAAGACAGATGTCAACTCCATATTCCTTCATTATATCTACAAATTCATTTGGACTTAAATCTGAATTAAATGGTGGATAATGAATCACAGTAATTAGCTTTTTCGGTTTATATTCAAGTGATTCTATAGATAGTTTAAGCCTATTTAGCTCCCTTAGATATATTTTTTTATCATGACTATCTTCTAAAGCCCTGTCGATAGCACTCCATCCCCTAGTTCCTACAATTCCAACATCATTATAAATAAAACTATTGTTTTGTAAGAAATTTATTGTGTTAAATTTAAATTGATTTATTTTATTTAAACTTTGCCACCAATAATCATGGTTTCCCTTTGAAATTACCTTTTTTCCTGGCAATTCATCTATTTTTTTTAGATCTTCATAAGCTTCTTCACATTTTAATGCCCAGGAAATATCTCCGGGAATTAGCACTAAATCATTATCTTTTATAGTATTTTGCCAGTTATCTATTATTTTTTGTTCATGTTTCTGCCAGTTTTCTCCAAAGATATCCATAGATTTTTCCCCAGTATCATCAAAATGAAGATCAGCAATTGAATATATCAAATTATCACCTCAGTTAATGTTGTAGTTGAACATTAAGTTTAATCTTAGTATTTTCAACATATTTACCCTTAATGTATTACATTAAGTTCTTGTTAATGTAATACATT
>CAYRYO010000004.1:16246-39954 GCA_964428475.1 uncultured Tissierellaceae bacterium | reverse complement strand
TGCACCTGGTATTCCTTTAGCCAAATCTCCAGCATGTGCAGCTATCTTTGAAGCTATAATTCCTTCTTTCATGTCTTCTAATGTGGGTAGTCTTAAATGTTCTGCTGGTGTCACATAGCATAAAAAATCTACCCCATGACTTGCAGCTATAGCTCCGCCTATTGCTGATGTTATATGATCATATCCTGGTGCTATGTCTGTAACTAATGGCCCTAATACATAAAAAGGTGCTTCATGGCAAAGTTTCTTTTCTAATAAGACATTTGCCTCAATTTCATTTAATTTCATATGCCCTGGACCTTCTATTATAATTTGAACATTTTTCTCCCAAGCCCTTTTTGTCAACTCTCCTAATACCATTAGTTCTGCGATTTGTGGTGCATCTGTACCATCTGCTATACTTCCTGGTCTCAAAGCATCACCTAAACTTATAGTCATATCATACTCTACACATATATCTAATAATTCATCAAAATATTCATAAAAGGGGTTTTCTTTATTATTTAATTCCATCCATGCATATAATAGTGATCCTCCCCTTGAAACTATATTGGTAATTCTAGCATTTTTCTTAAACACCTTAGCTGTGTTTCTATTCAACCCCGCATGAATCGTTACAAAGTCAACGCCATCTTTTGCATGCTTTCTCACTACATCTAAAAATTCCTTTTCTGTAATATCTTTTAATTCCTTATCATAAAAGCCTACTGCATCATATATTGGAACAGTACCTACCATAGAAGTAGATATATTTACTAGGTTTTGTCTAAATTCTTCTGTCTTACCAAATGAACTTAAATCCATGATTCCTTCTGCTTCCATATCTATTGCAATTTTCACTTTTTCTAATTCCGTATCTACATTAGGACAATCCCTAGATATGCCTAAATTGACATTTATTTTAGTCTTTAATCCTTTCCCTACCCCTTGTGGCTTTAAAGATTTATGGTTTTTATTGGCTGGAATAACAATTTGACCTTTTGCTATTCTATCCCTTAATAGCCCTATATCCATATTTTCTTTTTTGCTAACTATCTTCATCTCTTTAGTTATAATTCCCTTTCTTGCAGCATCCATTTGAGTTGTATATCCCATTTTCATCTTCTCCTTTTTTATCTTTTCCTAATCACATTGACCTTCTCTGTTAAATTTCACCTCCTTTACAAAAACAAAAAAACTGTATACTAACAAAAGTATACAGCAAAATACAACT
Organism: uncultured Tissierellaceae bacterium; assembly: GCA_964428475.1. Taxonomy (GTDB): domain Bacteria; phylum Bacillota; class Clostridia; order Tissierellales; family Tissierellaceae; genus JARICQ01. The sequence continues at coordinate 38,741 of CAYRYO010000004.1, read as the reverse complement.
TCCCTAGCTAAATCCCTTCGTTGGCATTATCCAAATCAGGTTCTCAGGGTCAGGAATAACATTCCAATCTCAGCCTATTAATATAAGCCCCCCTATAACTTGATATTAAGTTTTTTTATTTCTCTAACTAAAATATATCATAGGCTAATAAACTTTACAAGCTAATATACTTCTTTTTAGGAATTGTAATAGATACAATAAAACAAGACATCAGGATCTTTACACCTATGATGGTCTTGTTTTATTATTAATATAACATTTTCCCAAGTGGCCCATCATCTAAAATTATGTCTTTTAATTTATAAACTGATATTGGAAAATATGGTATTCCATATGCATATGCAGTTAGTTCATATAACTGAAAAAATATAACTAAACACTTATCAGATATATAAAAATCTTGATTTATTTTTATCTTATTTAAGTCTTCTACTAAAAATATATTTCTTTCTGCTATTTGTTCTTTTATTATATCAGTTAGAACTTTGATATAATTTGAATCTGGCTTAAATAAATCCTTTAGTTTATATGACATTCCTGTTTTTATATTAAAAGTTAATCCTTTTACAATAGTTATACCATGTGCCCCTCCAGAATATGAATAATTGAGTAATGTTAAAGATAAGATTCCATTGTTATTATTTTTAAGTTGCCATGTTCCTGTAATTTCCGTTTGAGCGTTTTCATAGTATCCCTGTTCAGTTATCATATTGTATATTGTTTCTAATATATGCTGATTTATCTTATCTTGTATACCTATATTCTCAAGTTCAAAAACTTGGGGGTAATTTATATTAAGTTTTGGCATTTCTAATTTCATATTTATTATATTAATAGGATAATCATAAATATCCATCTTATCAACTCCTCATTATACTTCTTATTATAAAATATGCAGACAAGAGTATATTGTTATTACTTTTATCTATATAAAGTTTTTTCACAATAAGCATTATATTTAACTATAGGGGAGTATGATTTAATAAAACATAGTATAAATACGTTTAAATACCATAAATTCCAATTCTACTGTTTATAGATAAATAATATACGATATTTGAATTTTCAAAAAATATCGTTTTATGATATAATATAAGGGTATTGAACTACTTATTCTTCTTTTCTGATAAAATCTTATGTGATTCTCGACATTTCTTATATTACAATAATTTATATAATATTATTTATAGGGGGGTGATTTGCCTTCATCTACTTCATATATTCAAAATAGATGAAAGAAAGTATTAAGGGGGAAATTATGAATTCTAAAAACAATTTTGCAAAAGTAGTAGATTTCAATGTATCCGAAGATTTCAACGTTTGTAAAGCAAAGAAATCTGACGTTGAGGATATCATAAAAATTGCTGCTTCAGTTGGTAAAAGTGTAAACAACTCAAAACAAGGATATCTACTAGCTAATTATTCAAAAGACACCATAAGACATATGAAAAAATTCGAAAAAGACATCGAAATATCAAAATTCTTCTATGTAATTAAAAGAAGAAATAATGTATTAGGTTTTTTATTAGCATATCAAAAAGATAAATGGCTGGATATAGAACCTCACTGGGTATTTAATACAAATTGGAAAGATGATTTCAATAAGAATGCATTGAAGAAGTTTGTTATACTTGAGAAAATTGCAGTTAAAGCAGATTTAACTGGCCAGGGTATAGGAAGTGAATTGTTTAAAAGGTTTAGACAGGATGCCCTTACATCAGGTATAAAAAATATGTTTTCAGAAACAGTTCTATCTCCAAAGCCTAATTTTGCATCTATGGAATTTGCTATGAAACAAAGATATAAATTAGCTGGGATACGGTATGAAAATTTTAATGAAGAATTACTAACTACAATCGTGTATCATAGAAAGCTTTAATGATATTGATATATAGTATTAAAAGGCACGGGAATTTAAAATTAAATTCCTGTGCCTTTTAAAAATAATTTATTGAATATATTTCTACTTTGGTCATCATTCTTTTTATTTTACTTATCTCTATTTCACTACTATTGTCTGAAATCTCATAGTTGTTAAAAGCATATGCAAGCCTTAAAGTCATATCTAAATCATAGTTTCTATTAATACCAAGGGCAAATGCAGCGGAAATCTTTCTTAAATCATTATTACCTCTATCTTTAGTCACTATATCACTACTTACTCTATATCCTTTTTTCTGTCCAAGTAACAAAATCTCATTATTGTCCAAAGATATAACAACAAATTCTATTCCTCTATGAAGAATATAGTTAGATGCCCTTATTATTTCATTTTCATATTGAAGCTCTAGCATTGTTAAATCTTCTAAATTTGACTTATTTAATATTGTCATATAGGGAATTGCATCTATGCCTTTTTTAAGCTCTTCTCCTTGGGCTGTTAAAATAAATTTTTTACCACTTTGATTGGAAATATTTATTAACTCGTAGTATATCTCATCCCTTAATCCCAGAGGAAGAGTCACACTGGATCCACAAATAATTTCTGAATCTTCTATTGAATTCAAATAAAGATTTAATAGTTTTTTCGTTTCTTCCCTTGTAACTCTAGGTTCTTCATCTGTTATCACCATCTGCTTGCCTTCCATATCTATTATCTTAAGTTTAAGTTTAGTTTCATCTTTAATAGGGACAAATTCATGAGCTAAATTTCTGTCAGAAAGCATATTATGATACCTTTCTCCATTTAACCCCCCTAGAAAGCCTGTTACAAATGAATCTTCTGCAAAAGCAGCCAAAAAATTTGATATAATTATGCTTCCTCCAGGAGTATAATTTGAAAAATTAGATCTAATCTCTTCTCCTATATTTACATTGTTTACCTTACATATTTTATTTACATATGGATTTAAATCTAAGTTTAATATCATATTCCACCTCCAAGAGTTATCTTATCATTAAATCAAAGAGCTTTGTTAAATATATCTAGTATATCATTATAGCCTAATTCTTTGAAATTTCCAACATATCCTTCATTGTGATCAGTTACAGCTTTTGCCATTATCTCTAGTTTTTCTTCATTTATTCCTACTTGTCTTAATGTCATTGGAATTCCAAGAGATTCAAAGAACTCCTTGGTCCTATTTATTGCAAGTTTAGCAATTTCTACATCTGCTAAACTACTATCTATATTCCATACATTCACTCCATATTCTACAAATTTGTATAAATTGTCTTCATTTAATACATGTTCCATCCAATGTGGTGTAAGAATTGCTAACCCAACTCCATGAGTAATATCATAGTAAGCAGAAAGTTCATGTTCAAGTGGATGAACACTCCATATAGCATTTTTGCCATATCTGATTAGACCATTTATAGCAAGTGATGAAGCCCACATTAAGTTTGCCCTAGATTCATAATTCTCTGGATTATTTAATGCTATATGTCCATAATTTATGCAGGTCTTTAGTATAGCTTCTGATATTCTATCTTGCAGATATGCACCCTTTTCGTTGCTAAAATACGATTCAAATGTGTGACTCATTATATCTGCAACTCCCGATGCAGTTTGATATTTATCTACAGTATATGTGTAGGTTGGATCTAATACTGAAAATTTCGGGAAAAAACCAGGATGCCCAAAACCATACTTTTGATTGGTTTCCATGTTTGATATTACAGCACCTGCATCCATCTCTGAACCTGTAGCTGAAAGTGTAAGAACTGTTCCAATAGGAAGAACTTTTTCAATTTTAGCATCTCCTATTACTAGATCCCAAGGATTACCATTATAATAATATGAAGCTGCAATTGCCTTTGAACAGTCTATAGTACTTCCACCACCTACTGCCAATATAAAATCTATATTGTTATCTCTGCATATTTTTACTCCTTTTTCCACTGAAGTTACCCTTGGATTTGGTTCTATACCTGAAAGTTCAAAATATGGGATATCATTTTCTCTTAATTCTTTTACAACATCATCATATACTCCTGTTTTTTTAATACTCCCACCACCGTATGCCAGCAAAACTCTAGATCCAGTTTTTTTTATTTCTTTGCCAAGTACCTCTATCTTTCCCTTGCCAAAGAAAACCTTGGTAGGTATATTATAATTAAAATTTTGCACACAATCATCTCCTATATTATAGTTATTCTTATTCTTACCCAAATTTTTAGATATTAAATTGAAATAAATATAGAATTTCCATTTACCTATTTCATTTGACTATAATAATAACTATAATAAAGACTTATTCCATTATCTATGATAAAATATTATATTATACGACATACTATTTGAAAGGGAGCGATCAATATGTTTAGTAAATCAAAGAGATTATTTGGAATATTGTTTTCTGTAATTATAATCATTAGTATTTTTCCAGATATTAGTTTAGGAGATATGCCTACATATGATATTGTAATAAAGGGTGGAACTATATACAATCCCTCTACAGAACATAAATTAGAAAATTATAATATTGGAATAATAGGATCTAAGATTGAGAGGATAACAAAATCTGAGTTAAAAGGAGAGTTTGAAATAGATGCAACTGGACTTGTAGTGTCTCCTGGCTTTGTAGATTTAATATCCTATGATCCAAATCATGTGGGTATAGATTTTAAAGTCTTAGATGGAGTAACCAGCAATCTAGCAATGCATGGGGGTACTGAAGATGCCACTTCTTGGTATAGAGCCTGGGGTAATAATGGTGTAATTACAAATTTTGGTGCTTCTACATTTATTACTAGGCTTAGATGGCCTATCGTTGGATATGGTGTAGACAATGAAATGACTAAACAAGAAGATATCGATAAACTATTGTCTGAAACTAGAAAAAATATTGAAAATGGAGCTTTAGGTATCTCCTTTAGTTTTGAATATGTTCCTGGAATTAAAAATGAAATAAAACCACTTTTAGATTTAGCAGCTGAATACAATGTTCCTACTTTCTATCACCTTAGGTATTCAGATGAAGAAAGAGGTTTGGATGGTATTCAAGAAGTCATTGACTATGGAAAAGAGACAGGTGCCATAATTCATGTAATGCATATAAATAGTACAGGTGGAACATTTGTAATGGACCGTGCTCTAGAAATGGTAGATAAAGCTAGACAAGATGGATTAGATATTACATCTTGTTTTTACCCATATGACTACTGGGCAACTTATATTGATTCAGCAAGGTTTAGACCTGGTTGGCAAGATAGGTTTAATATAACATATGAAGATTTACAAATAGGTGCAACAGATATAAGAATAACCGAAGATACTTTTGATAAATATAGACAAGAGCATCTTCTAGTAGCAGCTCATGGATCTATGCCTGAAGAAGAGCTTATAATGCTACTTAAAGACCCTCATACAATGGTAGGAAGTGATACCATAATAGAACCAGGTCACAATAATCATCCAAGAGGTGCTGGAGCATATAGTAGGGTTTTTGGAAAATTCGTAAGAGAAGAGGGAGTTCTATCTATAATGGACGCTATTAAAAAGGTATCCTATTTCCCTGCTAAAAGAATGGAAAGTGCCGCTCCTTCTATGCATTATAAAGGAAGATTAGAAGTTGGGTCTGATGCTGATATTACAATATTTAATCCCCATACAATTATAGATAAATCTACGGTTAAAGCCCCTGGTACTGCTTCTGAGGGAATAGAATATGTATTAGTTAACGGAGTTCTTGTAAAAGATAAAAATGGCCTTGTAAATGTTAAAAAACCTGGAAAGCCTATAATGTCATACTTTGTAGATAAAACCATTCATAATCAACCTATTGATTTTACATTTACATTAGATAAAGACGATCCAATTAATATGGAAAGGGCATATAAAGTTAATGATGAAGTTTATTTATCTATTAAAGATATCTTTGAACAATTAGATGTAAAAGTAGAAGATTCCAAAGACGGTGTGATCAAAGTTGGGGATTTGTTAAACTTTGAAATTGGAAGCAAAACTGCAAAGCTTGGAGACAAAGAAATAGAGCTAGATTATGAGCCTATTATATACAAAGAAGATCTTTATATTTCGCTTAGTAGCTTGCAATTATCTTTATATGATAATTACGATATGGATGAAGGTGAAAATTCACTCCATTTAATTTCAAAGAAAACACCAAAGAAAGATACTCTTGAAAAAAATAATACAGAAAATAACCAAGATATAATAACTGAAGATATAGGAAAAGGTGATAGTTTTCCTATGTATATTGTCTATGGTTTTTTAGCTCTTATATTGGTCTTTGTATTTATACTATTTAAGAAAAAGAAATAAGATTACATTCAATCTTCTAAATAAACTATTTCTATAATCCTAATTATCTTTGTATTCTTTGTCTATTATTAGAGATACTATTATTAAAGATAATTTTAGGAGGTAGTTAGCATGAGAATTCCAAATCATATAGGTATTATTCCAGATGGTAATAGACGATGGGCCTTGGAAAAGGGTATGAAAAAGGATAAAGGATATAATAGCGGTTTAAATCCAGGATTAGAGGTGTTTAAACTGTGTGAGAAATTGGGTATAAATGAAATAACTTATTACGGATTTACTATGGATAATACCAAGAGGCCAAAGTATCAAAGGCTTGCATTTACAAAAGCTTGTATCGATGCAGTAAATATGCTGGCAAAAGAAAATGCGGACTTGCTTGTGCTAGGAAATACAAATTCAGATATGTTTCCAAAAGAATTAATTCCATTTGCAATTAAAAGGCAACGCTTTGGAAATGGTGGAGTTAGGGTTAATTTCTTAGTTAATTATGGATGGCAGTGGGATTTAAAAAATGCTTCTGTCAATAATAAAGATACTAGCAACTTACTTCATTCAATTCATTCTAAAGATATATCTAGAGTAGATTTAATAATCCGTTGGGGTGGATGCAGGAGGCTTAGCGGTTTCTTGCCTTTACAATCTGTGTATTCGGATTTTTATATAATAGATAAATATTGGCCTGAATTTAATTCTAATGATTTACATGAAGCATTAGAATGGTATAATTCACAAGATATTACTTTAGGTGGCTAATATCCCATTTTCAATTGCGAATTTAGGTATTAAATGATAAAATGATTATATTACGATATAGGGGGAGATGAAATGAAGGACTATGGTGTTTTTGATATATTAGGACCAGTTATGGTGGGGCCATCAAGTTCTCATACTGCAGGTGCTGCAAGACTTGGAAAAGTTGCAAAGGATATTGTAGACACTGATTTTAATAAAGTGCTTTTTTATCTACATGGATCTTTTGGAAAAACTTATCAGGGTCATGGAACTGATAAAGCACTAGTTGCAGGAATACTTGGTATGGATCCTTCTGATGAACGACTTAAAAATTCATTTGAAATTGCAAAAGAAAAAGGGATAGGTTTTGAATTTATAGAGGCTGACTTAGGATATCACCATCCAAACACTGTTAAAATAGTGTTTGAATTTGATAAGTCAGAAGATATATATATAGTAGGTTCTTCTATAGGTGGAGGAAATATATTAGTTACAGATATAAATGGAAATAAAGTAGAATTTAGTGGCGACTACCCTACTCTTCTTTTAAAATATAAAGATCAAAAGGGAGCTATCTCTCATATTAGTTCTATATTATCTATTCATGAAATAAATATAGCAACTATGAAGGTTACTAGAGAGAAAAATATTGCTACCATGGTAGTAGAAACTGATTCTAATATAGATTCAAATGTAATAACTGAAATAGAAAAATTAGATGAAATTATATATATCAAAGGAATAAATCCAATTGAGAGGTGAGACCTATGTTTAATAAGGCTGAGGAACTATTAGGACAATGTAAAGATGAAAATAAGGCTATTTCTATGATAGTAATAGAAAAAGAAATAGCAAAAGAAAAGACTAGCTATTCCATTTTATTTGAAAAAATGAGAGATACTTTAGACGTGATGAAAATCTCCGCTTCCTCTGCCTTGGATAAGGAAATTATATCTGTTAGTGGATTAACTGGAGGAGATTCCAAAAAAGTTCAAGCCTATAAAAACAAAGGAAAATCATTGACTGGAAATTCAATGGTATCTGCAATGGCTAAAGCCCTATCTACTTCAGAAGTTAACGCTTCAATGGGAAGAATAATCGCAGCACCAACTGCTGGTGCCTCTGGGATATTACCAGCAGCACTTATCTCTGCAAAAGAAAATTTAAATTCGACTGATGAAGAAGTTATTTTGGGTCTTTTTACCGCTGCAGGTATTGGAGAAATAGTTGCTAAAAATGCAACTGTATCTGGTGCAGAAGGAGGATGCCAAGCAGAATGTGGTGTTGCAGCTGCAATGGCTGCGGGAGCAATAGTTGAAATGGCTGGTGGTACGCCTGAAGAATCTTTTCATGCTGCATCTTTTGCACTTATAAGTATAATGGGACTTGTATGTGATCCTATTGGCGGCTTAGTTGAGTATCCATGTGCTCTTAGAAATGCTTCTGGTGTAGTTAATGCATTGACTTCTGCTGACTTGGCACTTGCAGGAGTAAAATCCTTGGTACCATTTGATGAGGTAGTAGAAGCAATGTATGAAGTAGGTAAAATGATGCCAGAGGCACTTAGAGAAACTGCACTTGGTGGACTTGCTGCTACTCCCACTGGCCAATGTATAAATAGGAGGATCAAACATTGATAAATAATCAAATTCAAACTATATTGTTAGATGAAATAAATAAAGATCGTTTTATAAAACATAAAACAAGTATTGAAAGATGTATTTACAGTGAAAGATTCCAGACTAGTTTAGATTCTTATACAAAAGGCAGAGATTTTTCTGTCTTTTCTTTATACCATTTATTTTATGATTTTCTTTTCCCACTTCATTGCTCTTCAAAAGATAAATGGTTTGAAGATGTATTTAGGTGGGCTGTAAATAAATCCTTTCCAGATAAATTTAATTTGCAAATCCATTCAAATGATGACCTTATATATAAACTTTATTTGGATTTAATAGATTTAATCGCTTCTAATCTAAGTGAAATAAAAGAAAGCAAATTTATAAGTAATCATCCAATTTCATTTTTAACTTTAAAAGAGGAGAAAATGCTAGACCCTTCAAATGAATACTTTGATTTTAAAATTAAATTCAAGGAATTGCATATATACCATATAATGTACCTAGATATGATAATTACAGGACACAATACATTGGATCATGTAATAGGTGTGAATTATATTAGTATGTATATAGCTAGGCAACTAAAATCCTTAGGGCTTCCTGTTGATTTAGCTACTATAGTAGGAGCTAGTTTAGGTCATGATATAGGCAAATATGGAGTCTTAGAAGAAGATATGGCACGTGTTCCCTACTTACATTATTACTATACAGAATACTGGTTTCAAAAGTTTAATATGGAAAAGATAGGTCATATTGCAACAAATCACTCTACATGGGATTTAGAATTAGAAGCCTTGCCTTTAGAATCATTGATACTTATATATTCTGATTTTAGAGTAAAAAACAGAGTAGAAAATGATAAATACAATATGAATATATATACTCTAGATCAATCATTTCATGTTATATTAAGCAAACTAGACAATGTAGATACTATCAAGGAAAATAGATATAAAAAAGTATACAATAAGCTAAAAGACTTTGAAGACTATATGATTTCCCTAGGAGTAGACACTACATTACTAAGTAATTTAACACCAAAAGCAAAAAAACAATTTGAACTAATGAATGGTGATGAAATTATAGACCATATGAAATATGTATCTATAGATCACAATATCAATTTAATGGCAAAGCTTACAGATAATATAAGCTTTAACAATATCTTAGAAATGGCTCGTGGAGAGGAGAATTGGAGAAAGCTAAGACTGTACATTGAGATATTTAAATCTTATTCTACTTATTTAACGCAAAAGCAAAAGATTACCACTTTGAATCTCCTTTCTGATTTGCTTTTACACACTGGTGAAGATATTAGAAAAGAATCATCTGAATTAATAGGGAGATTGATATCCCTATATGATGAGGAGTATAGAAAGGAATTGCCTTCAGCTATAGTCTTTGAGAGACCTTCAGTTTCATCAGACGATTTACTCGATCAATTTTTAAATATGCTACTATTCCCAGATCATAAAATAGCTTATTCTCAAAGAGAATGGATATACAATTTAAAGACAATGGTGAAATCCCTATTTGAACACTCTAATAAATTATACCATGTAAAATACTTTGACATATTAAATAATTATTATGCAAATTATAAGAATTTATCTAAACTTGGACAATTTTATTTAGTCCAGACTGTTAATTCCATTCCCTTAGATAGTTTGGATGATGACAGATTGTTTCAGCTATATAATTACACATTAAGTCAACTAGAGTCTAAGGATTTGGGAGTAAAATTAAGCACATTAAATATGATTTATGATATGCTCTTAGAAAGTGAAAACATAGTATTTATAGCTTCTGTAAGAAATTGGCTAAAAGCAAATCTTTATAAATCACAAACCCCTGCAGAAAATTATGTCAAATATATACTTGGTAAAAAAATAAATATTTCTAGAGATGAGCAAATAATATTAAATAAAAATTATCGTGGAAATGAAAAAGAAACTCCTGATATATTTTTGGTAAATTTAAAATCTGCTACACAGTGGATTGAAAAGAAAATAAATATAGATATCCTCTATGATCAAGTTGTAAAAAACCCTTCTATCAAAGGTCTGCATACAGCAATGCATCTATGTAATATTTTAAAGGTCAGTGCAATGGAAAATGTAAGAAACTATAGTGGTAAAACTCTTATAAATATCTTCCCATTTCTTTCTATGGAAGAGAGAAATGATGTCTGTATAGAGCTTACTCGTGCTCTTGAGATGGAGAGTTATCAATTTACAAAATTCATACCTTATTATGTTGGCCATTTGATATTATATCTTTCTCCAACTGAATTAGATGAATTCTTGGATGATTTTGAAGAAAAATTAAAAGTTGCAAACATTAAAATTCAATATTTAATCTTAAATACAGTAGCTATTAGTATAGAAAACTATGGTTTTTATATAAAGAGATTCAATGAAGACAGTAAGGTCCGTGAGTCAAGATTAGTTAGACTTATAGGGTTCTTATGTAATTCTATGGCTTCATATAATATAGATGTTAAAAATGAAGCTCTTCGAGTAATAAGCTCCGTGCTATTTAAATCAGATATATTGAATTCAAATGACAAGTTTAAGTTATTTAATATTATAGGCAAAAAAATACTGACATTCTTAGATTACAATAAAAAAGATGAATTTTTATTTTATAATAATGCAGCTTCTCTAAATCATATATATAAATTTTTATCAGAATATCAATATAATTATGGTTTACCTACAATAGAGGAAGAAGAAAGAATTGCATTTTTCCCAGGAAGTTTTGATCCCTTTTCACTGAGTCATAAAAACATAGCTACCGAAATAAGAAATTTAGGTTTTAAAGTATACTTGGCTGTAGATGAGTTTTCCTGGTCGAAAAGAACAGAAGCTCATACATTTAGAAGAAATATAATAAATATGAGTATTGCAAATGAAAAAGATATATACCTTTTCCCAGGTAATATTCCTATTAATATAGCTAATACTGATGATTTAAATACTTTAAAAGATGTATTCCCAAATAAAGAGGTATTTATGGTAGTAGGTTCAGATGTACTAATTAATGCCTCTGCATATAAAATGGACAATCCCCTATTAAACTTTCCTCATATAGTATTTGATAGGAAATCAAGCATTTCAAAGGATGATGATGAGAATACTTTGGAAGAAAGTATAAATAATATAAAATCTGATGTGATTAGACTTAGTCTTCCAGCTCAGTATGAAGATATTAGCTCTACTCAAATAAGAAATAGCATTGATGCCAATAGGGATATATCGAAGCTTATAGATCCTCTTGCTCAATCCTATATATATAATTATGGACTATACCTTAGAGAACCTCAATATAAATCCCTTTCTAGTTCCGAAGACTTTAAAGTAGATTTATTTAATACAATTGAAAATGATTTGTTAAGAAGGTTGAAATCTAACTTCCCCAATACTGTAATAGATTATTTACTCTCTCTTAGAAATAAAAGAAACTATAAAATATTAATACTTAAAAATGGAAAGAGTGGAGAAATTCTAGGATTTTCAAGTTTTTATTGGATTAGACAAAATTCAATATATAGGGAATTTCAAGATTCAAATATAACTGAATATATTAGAGCTAATGTAAAGGGAAGAATTATATTGATATCAGGAATTTATGTAAAAGAAAATGATGAAGATTTAATTGAAATACTTTTAAACGAAGTGCTATCTTCTGCTATTACAAGGGATTACAATGTTGCATTATATAATGATGCTACTATTAATGGGAGAAATCCAGAAGTCGAAAAACATTTAATGTTACAGGGCTTTATCAAAACAGATTTAAACTATAATGAAAGCCCTCTTTTCTTAGTTGATATGAATATGCCTTGTACTTTGAATTTAGATTTAATAAGTATGATAAAACCTCCATATAATAAAGACCCTAAAATACTCAAAGAAGTTAGAAAGGCAAGGAATGCTTTGAAAAGAGAAATATCAAACCTCTATCCTGGCGAGTTACTACTCACCTACAACAAGGATATGGTTTATAGCAAATTAATCCAAAACATTTGCGATGCAAATAATGTAAGTATTTATCAATTTGGAAAAAGAGATTTAGGCCCTAATATGTGTGTTCCTTTTGGTTCTATATTAAATAGCAGCACAATACCAAATACAGTTACCAAGACTATGCATACAGAAAAGATATTTGAAACAAATATAAGACATTTTACTATAAAATCATATCCATTTTATTTATCCTTGCAAGAGCAAGCTAAAATTTTAAAGTCATTTAATCGACCTGTTATATTGGTTGACGATCTTCTGCATAAAGGCTATAGAATAAATGTAATAGAGCCAGTACTTCGTCAAGCTGGAGTAGAAATAAAAAAAGTAATAGTAGGCATACTTTCAGCTAGAGGAGAAGAAATAGGTATAGCTAAAGGAATAGATCTTGATTCTGCATATTTTATTCCAAACCTTAAGCTTTGGTTCAATGAATCTAGCCAATATCCATTTATAGGTGGCGATATGGTTGGAAATAACGTACTTCAAAGCAATTCCATTCCTAGTATAAATATGATTTTGCCTTATGTATCACCTACATTTGTAAAAAGAGCTGAAAATAAAGCCATATATAAATTATCAAATACATGCTTGCAAAATAGTATCAATATATTTAAAACAATAGAAGAAGTTTATCAAATTAAAAATGAAAAGAGTTTAAACTTAAAAAACCTAGGTGAGATATTTTATTCTCCTAGGCATCCAGATAATAACAAAATAATTCTTTTAAATAAAAACGCTAAACCTTCAAAAGCTATAGAAATAGACCTACACTATTTAGAGAGATTAGAAAATATTATAATAAGATAAGGAGACATATTCTATGAAAAATATTTTTAACTATTATAGATTGGGAACAAATTATCTCTTTTCAATTCTAGACTATGAAGATTTTGAAAAAGTAGATGAAAAAGAAATATGTGATTTCAAAGGTAATATATATTTTTTATGCAAAAGACCACCTCTACATTCTAGAAGATCTTTTTCAGTTTCTTGTGTTTGTCAACTTTATTGGGAAAATGAAGGATTAAATATACTGGAATTAGAAGATCCTAGTATGCTAGATGATTTGCCAACTTGGATATTGCGAAAAATAGGAGAAAACAAAGTCACTTGCGTAAACACTTTATACCCAAATTGGCAAATGGTACTAAATAGTAAAGTAAAAAGAAAATGGCGATTAAATCTTATTGCCCTAGGTGATGTCGGTAGTACCTTGCTTATAGGACTTAGACTACTTGGCGGAGAATTAGTAGATAGTATTGGAATATACGATAGGAATGAAGACAAATTAGGTAGATGGGAGCACGAATTAAATCAAATTAGAGTTCCCTTTTCAGAAAAAGAATCTCCAAAAGTTGAAATACTATCTAAAGACGATTTATTCAACTGTGATATGTTTATTTTTTGTGCTTCAAAAGGAATTCCTCCAGTAGGCAGTGGCATTAAAGATGTGCGAATGGCACAATTTAAATCTAATTCTGAGATTATAGCAGACTATGCAAAGATGGCAAGAGATGAAAACTTCGGGGGTATATTTGCTGTAGTATCCGATCCTGTTGACCTTCTCTGCAAAGTCGCATTTCTTAAGAGCAATGAGAATGATTCTTGTGAAATGGACTTTAAAGGCCTTAGTTCTGACCAGATAATAGGATATGGTCTAGGAGTAATGAATGCCCGAGCTTTGTACTATGCTGAAAAATCTGATAACACTAAAGAATATTTAGATGAAGGTAGAGTATTTGGACCACATGGTGAAGGATTGATAGTGGCAAATAGTATAAAGGATTACGATGATGAAAAATCTTCTATTCTAACAGATAAGACAATACGAGCAAATCTAAAGGTAAGAGAATTTGGATATAAACCCTTTATAGCACCTGCACTCTCATCTGGAGCGCTATCGATACTCGCTACTATAGGTGGAAAACAATTCTACGGTGCAACATATATGAACTCCGTATATATGGGATCTTCATGTAAACTTTTAGAATCTGGAATACAAGTAGAGCAATTTACTTTACCCAAACTATTAAAGAAAAAAATTGAGAATACCTATGATAAATTGGAAAATATAATATGAAAGATTTAGTCCTCATACTACCAGAAAAACCTAGTAATTTATTAAAAAAAATGATAGATGCTGTACTTACTAACAATCCTTATTATATTGTTAACGGTATAGAAGACTTAAAAAATCTCCAAAATAAAAAAATACTCTTTGCAGTAGAATTAAATAATATAGGAGTATCAAATAATCTAAATATTATATTTGAAAAGCTTTATAGTATGGGAAATGAAAGTCTTTTGAATTCAGAAGGTGCAATATTAGTTTCTAGTAACTCCAATTTGTTTTCTAAGACATTTTCCCAGTCAATTGTATTCTTGGCAAATAACTTAGGCTGTAGCTTTATAGGCAAGCCTCTTGTTGAAACTACACTGAATTTGGATAATCTTATACCCTTGAAAAAAATATACAATCTGTCCTTAGAAGACATTTGCTTGAAACAATGTGAAAAATTAAGAGATAGATTTTTAAGTGTCAGTGATATGAAAAAAAATCCTTCTAAAAAACTTTTGGCACTACATTCTAGTAAAAAAGCCATTTCCAATACACTTTCACTGTGGGATATGGTAAAAAGTCATTTAACAGAATTTGAGATCAAAGAAATAAATGTAGGCGATGGAGATATAGAAGACTGCAAAGGTTGTCCTTATACTACTTGCAAACACTTTGGATTGCAAGAAAGATGTTTTTACGGTGGTATAGTAGTTGAGGAGGTCTACCCTGCTATATTAAAATGCGATATACTCCTACTTATATCCCCTAACTACAATGATATGATCACAGCAAATTTAGTTGCTTCTATAAATAGACTTACTGCCCTTTATAGAAAGACAAAGTTTTATGACAAGATGTTATTCGCTATTATTGTATCTGGATATTCTGGAAGTGATGGTATTGCAAAACAAATTATATCTAGCTTAAATATGAATAAGACCTTTAATTTACCACCATATTTTTCACTTATGGAAACAGCAAATGATAAAGGATCGATATTCGATGTACCATATATTGAAGAAAAAGCTAGAGCCTTTGCTGAGAATATTTTGACATGTGATATATAAAAAGGAACCCTTGCTAGCGAGGGTTCCTTTATATATATATATATTTATTTATTTTTATTTTTTATATATTCATCCATTGCTTTAGCTGCATCTTTTCCTGCACCCATAGCAAGTATTACTGTTGCAGCACCTGTTACAGCGTCCCCACCTGCGAATATACCATCGCGAGTGGTTTTACCATTTTCATCTGCAATTATACATTTACCTTTGTTTATATCTAGTCCTTCTGTAGTAGAAGAAATAAGTGGGTTTGGTGAAGTTCCAAGAGACATTATAACAGTGTCTACTTCAAAATCAAACTCCGAACCTTCTATTGGCATAGGTCTTCTTCTTCCTGATGCATCTGGTTCTCCAAGTTCCATTCTTATACATTTAATTCCAGATACCCATCCTTTTTCATTGCCAAGAATCTCTACTGGATTTGTCAGAAGTTCAAATATAATTCCCTCTTCTATTGCATGATGTACCTCTTCTACCCTTGCTGGAAGTTCTTCTTGAGTTCTTCTATATACAACATATACTTCTGCCCCAAGTCTCTTTGCAGTTCTAGCAGCGTCCATTGCAACGTTTCCTCCGCCTACTACTGCTACTTTTTGTCCAACTTTGATAGGAGTTTCAGATTCTTCTTTAAATGCTTTCATTAAATTGTTTCTAGTTAAAAACTCATTTGCTGAAAATACTCCATTTAAGTTTTCTCCTGGTATTCCCATGAATTTTGGAAGTCCTGCACCAGATCCAATAAATACTGCTTCGAATCCCTCTGCAAATATTTCATCTATTGTAATGGTTCTACCTACGATTACATTTGTCTCTATTTTAACACCTAAGTTTTTTAGGTTTTCAATTTCTTTTTTAACTATTTTCTCTTTTGGAAGTCTAAACTCTGGAATACCATAGACAAGTACTCCACCTGCTTCATGAAGAGCTTCAAATATAGTTACTTCATAGCCTTCTTTTGCAAGTTCTCCTGCACATGTAACTCCTGCAGGTCCTGAACCTACTACAGCTACCTTGTGTCCATTAGCCTCTTTTGTTGTACCTACTTTGATATTGTTAGCTATTGACCAATCTGCTGCAAATCTTTCAAGTTTACCTATGGCTATAGCGTCACCTTTTTTACCTAATATACAAGTCTTTTCACATTGTTCTTCCTGTGGACATACTCTACCACATACTGCTGGAAGAGCTGAATATTGTGCTAAAACCTTTGCAGCTTCTTCAAAGTTTTCTTCTGCAATTTCATGAATAAATGCTGGTATATCTATAGATACAGGACATCCTGGTCTACAAAGTGGATTTTTACATTGTAAACATCTTTTAGCTTCTTTTATTGCTTCTTCCTCAGTATATCCCAAACAAACTTCGTCAAAGTTGTGATTCCTAACATTAGGGTCTTGTTCTGAGATAGGAACTCTAGTGAATCTATCTATTTTTGCTGTCATTATTTTCCAACCTCCCCTAATTTACAAGCTTCAGATTTTATAATTTCCTCTTCTTTATATTGTCCTTGTCTTCTCAGTGCTTCATCAAAATCAACTAAATGTCCGTCAAATTCTGGTCCATCTACGCATGCAAATTTAGTTTCATCCCCTACTGTTACTCTACAAGCACCACACATGCCTGTTCCGTCTACCATGATTGGGTTAAGTGAAACTATTGTAGGTATATTTAATGCTTTAGTAGTAAGCACTACGAATTTCATCATTATCATAGGTCCTATAGCTATGCAAAGATCATATTCTTTACCTTGATTGTTTACTAATTCTTCAATGTATTTAGTAACTAAACCGTGGAATCCGTATGATCCATCATCTGTTGCCACATATAAATTTCCTGCAACTGATTTTAGTTTGTCCTCCAATATAACAAGATCCTTTGTCTTTGATCCCATTATTACATCAGCTTTTACTCCATGCTCATGTAACCATTTAACTTGAGGATAAACAGGTGCTGTACCTACTCCTCCAGCTACAAATAATATTTTTTTCTTTTTTAATTCTTCAATATCTTCATTTATATACTCTGATGGAACTCCTAGTGGTCCTACAAAATCTTGGAAATAATCTCCTTCTTCATACACAGCCATTTTTTTAGTAGAACTCCCCATTGCCTGAACAACTATTTGAACAGTACCTTCTTCTGCATCGTAATCACAGATAGTTAAAGGTACACGCTCACCAACTTCATCTGCAATTACAATTACAAATTGTCCTGGCTTTGCTGACTTAGCTACTCTTGGTGCCAAAATATCCATTGAGAAGATATTTTCTGCAAGTAATTCTTTTTTAACAATCTTATACAATTGCACTTCCCCCTTAATATATATTTATGTTATTTAAAATTAAGTAAAATTTAAGTATGAAACTAACTACACTATGAGTTTAACATAATGTAGTGTTATATTCAATACAATAGTTAAAAAATAAACTATCTTTTTTGGGGTCTTTTATTTATTTCCAAATAAAAACAAGACAACTAGAAGTCATCTTGTTTTAAATATATTTTATAACTATTTTATACTTTCTATCCTCTTTAAAACTGTGTTTTTTATACTTTCTATTTTCGCCTTTGATTGTTTTTCATCCCTATCTTTTGAATATACATACAGCTTTATTTTTGGTTCAGTTCCTGATGGTCTAACTGCATACCATGATCCATCATCTAAGAAATATCTTAATGCATTGGTTTTAGGTAATCCTGTGTCATTTAATAAATAATCTACAGTGCTTTCTAGTTTCATATCTTCGATTTCCCCAATAGGCTCTTTTCTAAACTCTACCATTATTCTCTCTATTCTCTTGCTACCATCTAGTCCTTCTAGTACTATTGAGATAAGTTCTTCTTTATAGTATCCATATTCTTTGAAAATATCATTTAACACGTCTAAAAGAGACTTTCCTCTTTGCTTGTAATATCCTGCCATCTCAGCAATAAGCATAGATGTAACTACAGCATCCTTATCTCTTACGACTGTTCCATAAACATATCCAATGCTTTCCTCATAGCCAAATATAAATGAATGTTCCCCAGTTTCTTCATATTCATTGGCTTTATTGCATATATGTTTAAATCCTGTAAGAGTTTCAACGGTTTCTACATTGTATTTTGCAGCTATAGCCTTACTCAAGTTTCCTGTAACTATGGATTTTACTATTACTCCATTATCTGGAATATCATTTTTTTCTGCTCTTTGAGAAAGTATATAGTGTACAAGGAGTGCTCCTATTTGATTTCCATTTATAAACTCATATTCTCCATCTTCTTTTTTTACCATCATAGCAATTCTATCACAATCTGGATCGGTTGCAAACAAAAGATCTGCATCTTCTTTTTTCCCCAATCTTATAGAATAGTCAAATGCTTTTACATCTTCTGGATTGGGATATCCAATAGTAGTAAAATTTGGATCTGGATTTTCTTGTTCAGATACTACTACTATATTTTTAAATCCTCTATCATCTAATATTCTTCTAACAGGAATATTTCCAGTTCCATTTAATGGTGAATAGACAATCTTTATATCTTTATCTATATCATCATTAAGACTTAGTCCCAAAAGTTCACTATTATATTTATTATCTATTTCTTCTCCAATATATTCTATAAGTCCACTTTCAATGGCCTTATTTAAATCCATGATCTTTATCTCATTAAAATCTTCTATCTTGTCTATTTCTCCTAATACCTCTCCTGCTATATCATCAAGTATTTGCGATCCTTCCTCCCAATATACCTTATACCCATTGTAGTCCTTTGGATTGTGACTTGCAGTAACTACTATACCAGATATAGTGTTCAATGTTCTCACTGCAAAAGATAATACAGGTGTGGGTCTTATTCCATCAAATAAATATGCCTTTATTCCATTTGCAGCAAGTACTCTAGCTGCTACTTCTGCAAATTCATCGGAATAATGTCTGACATCATAAGCTATAGCAACCCCTCTTCGCATAGCTCCTTCACCCTTGTTTACGATTGTAGTCGCTAAACCTTGAGTAGCTAAAGACACTGTATATTTATTCATTCTATTTGTTCCTGCTCCAATTTTCCCTCGTAGTCCTGCAGTTCCAAATGTTAAATCCTGATAAAATCTATCTTCAATTTCAACTTCATCTTTTATATTTTTTAGTTCATCTTTTGTTTCCTTGTCAAAGTAATCATCTTCTAGCCAATAATTGTATTTTTCTTTATAGCCCATGATATCTCTCCTATTCTTAATTTATTTTAGTATTTTACCTTATCTTATCTGTTATATGTGGGTTTGTCTATAAATATGTATATTTTGGTAAAAGCCTATATAAACTAATTTTACCCTAATTTTCTTCTATAAATCAAAACAAATGCGAGCTATAGTTTCACATTTGTTTTGATTATATAATTTTAGTTATCATATACATCATATTCATCTTGATTTAATTTAATCTCTATAAAATCATCCTTGCTCGATGATGTTTTGTTGTAAGTATTTATGGCCTTCCATGCTCTATATCTATCTATCTCTTCTGATAGTTTTTTAAATACTATTCCTATAACTGCAATATCATCAATATAGCCCGCAAATAAGAAGTCTGGAATTATATCTAGTGGGTTTATTAAGTATAAGAATGCAATTATTATCATAATCGCTGAACCTTTAGATAAATCCTTGTAATCTCCTTTAACCCAATCTATTAGTAGGCCTATCATTGATTTTAAATCTCCCCATATTTCCATGATTTGTTTATTGCCCTCTACAGTTTCCATTACCGATTCTAAAAGTTTCTTTAGCTTGTCGTTGTCACCATATATATCGTTTGCTTTTTCTTCAAATTTCCTTTTTATATTATCAAAATCTATTTTCATATATATCACCTCTAGTATATTATTGTACTTACCCCATTGCCATATACTAATTATACTACTTATTTATATTATTTTTAAGTGTTTAATTGGATTTTTTTATTTATTATAAAAATAGAGAATAAATAATTTTAAAAAATTATTTATTCTCTATTGAAATTAAGATGAATATGTCATTCTAATCTCATTAGCAGTTCTCCTGCTTCAACCCTATCTCCATCTTTCACAAAGACAGATATCACTTTCCCTTTAACGGATGATTTTATTTGAGTTTCCATTTTCATTGCCTCTATTACTGCAACTGTTTGATTTTCATCTACATCTTCTCCAGCTTTAACTAAAACTTTAGCAACAGTTCCTGGGATATTTGCCCCTACCTCAAGTTTATTATCTGGGTCTGCCATTTGTTTTTCTATGTTTTCTTTTATTACATTGCTATCTTTGTCAAATACCCTTATTGTCCTTCTGCTATCATTTACCTCAAAGTAAAGTGTTCTATATCCAGTATCATCTATTCTACCTATTTCTATAAGTTTGATTACAAGGATTTTACCTTCTTCAATCTCTACTTCCCCAGTTTCTCCTTCTCTCAGTCCATGGAAGAATATATCACTGCCCATTCTACTAAAATCACCTTGTTCTTCCATATACTTTAGATAGTCTTCAAACACCTTAGGATATATAGCATAGGAGAGTATATCTTGTATTTTTGGCTGTATTTTATGTTTTTCCCTTAAATGCTTTTCTATTTCATCAAAATCTTCATCTTCTAAAAGTTCTCCTGGCCTACATGTGATAGGCTTTTCTCCTTTTAATACTAAGTTTTGAAGTCTTTCTGGAAATCCACCCATAGCTTGCCCCATCATTCCCTGGAAATATGAAACTGCACTATCTGGGAATGCCATATCCTTAGCTTTATCATAAATATTTTCTTTTGTTAAATCATTTTGAACCATAAATATAGCTAAATCTCCTACTACTTTTGAAGTAGGTGTTACTTTTACTATATCTCCTAGCATTTCATTTACATCTTTATACATTTCTTTGACTTCATTAAATCTATGTCCGAGTCCAAAACTCTCCACCTGTGGTTTTAAATTAGAATATTGTCCTCCTGGTATTTCATATTTATATATTTCAGCAGTTCCTGATTTAAGATCTGATTCAAATTCTGAGTATATTGGTCTTATATTGCTCCAATAGTCTGAAATAAGTTGAAGATTGTCTAGATCAAGACCTGTAGATCTATCAGTGTGTTCCAGTGCTGCCACTACAGAATTTAATGCAGGTTGACTTGTAAGTCCTGACATACTATTAAATGCCGCATCTACTATATCTACACCAGCATGATTTGCCATTAGAAGAGTTGCTATTCCATTTCCACTTGTATCATGAGTATGAAGGTGAATTGGAATTTTTATCTCTTTTTTAAGTTCACTAATTAATTGAAATGCTGCCTCTGGCTTTAATAGAGATGTCATATCCTTGATTCCAAGTATATGTGCTCCTGTCTTTTCAATTTCTTTTGCAGTTTTTATATAGTAATCCAAAGTATATTTGTTTTTCTTCTTATCCAATATATCACCAGTGTAACAAATACAAGTTTCTGCTAATTTCCCTGATTTCAATACTTCTTCAGTAGCTATTTTCATACCATCTAGCCAATTTAGAGAGTCAAATATTCTAAATACATCAATACCACCTTTAGCAGATTCTCTTACAAATTCTCTTATTACATTATCTGGATAATTTCTATAACCTACAGCATTCGAGCCTCTAATCAACATCTGAAAGAGTATATTTGGTATCTTATTTCTTAAAAGTTCAAGTCTAGCCCAAGGAGATTCTTTTAAAAATCTATATGAGACATCAAATGTAGCTCCTCCCCACATTTCTAGAGAAAAAAGGTCCTTTCCAAG
>CAYRYO010000004.1:3616-16146 GCA_964428475.1 uncultured Tissierellaceae bacterium | reverse complement strand
AGACATCAAATGTAGCTCCTCCCCACATTTCTAGAGAAAAAAGGTCCTTTCCAAGTACAGAAATCGCCTTTGAAATCTTAAGCATATCTGAAGTTCTCATTCTAGTTGCCATAAGCGACTGATGTGCATCTCTTAGAGTAGTATCCGTGATAAGAAGTGACTTTTGACCTTTTATAAAGTCTACAACACCCTCTGGTCCTTTCTCATCTAGTATTTGCTTGCTTCCTCTTTGCACAAATGGTCTTTCTACTTTCGGAACCCTAGGGAAATCAAACTCAGGCTTATTGCCTTTTGTTTTATTTATTACTTTTTCACCTATATAATTCAATACTTTGAGTTCTACATCTTTCTTTGCTATTATATCAAACAATTCTTCATTGTAATTTATAAAACCCGTGTCGCACCTTCCGTCTATAAACTCTTGATGATTTAATACATTTATTAAAAAAGCTACATTAGTTTTTACACCTCTGATTTTTATTTCTTTTAAAGCCCTGCTAACCTTTTTAGATGCATCGTTAAAGGTTCTAGACCAAGAGGTAACCTTTACTAAGAGGCTATCATAATACGGACTAATAGTCCCTCCTGTAAACCCATTTCCTCCGTCAAGTCTGATGCCAAATCCCGACCCAGTCCTATATATATCAATATTCCCAGTATCAGGAGCAAAATTATTTAACGGATCTTCAGTAGTTACTCTACATTGTATAGCATATCCATTTACTTTTATATCATCTTGACTTTTAATTCCTATTTCCGGGGAATCCAAAGAATATCCTTCCGCTATTAAGATCTGACTTTGAACTATATCTATTCCTGTAACCATTTCTGTTACAGTGTGTTCTACTTGTATTCTAGGGTTTACCTCTATAAAATAATGATTCCCATGTTTATCAAGTAAAAATTCAACAGTTCCAGCATTTACATAATCTACTGCCTTTGCTATCTTAACTGCATCTTCACACATTTTAATTCTCTGCTCTTCTGTAATAGAAAATGCAGGAGCATATTCAATTACTTTTTGATGTCTTCTCTGTATTGAGCAATCTCTTTCAAATAAATGTACTATATTACCATGTTTATCTCCTAATATTTGAACTTCTATATGTTTTGGTTTTTCAAGATATTTTTCTATAAATACATCTTCTATGCCAAAGGCCTTTTTTGCTTCATTTTTCGCACTATGATATTCGGCTATTAAATCTTCTTCTCGCCTTACTATTCTCATACCTCTACCACCGCCACCAGCAGAAGCTTTTAGCATGATTGGATATCCACTGTAGTTTGCAAATTCCTTAGCTTCTTCTTCAGTTCTCACTGCTCTATCAATCCCCGGAATTATACTTACTCCAACACTATTTGCTACCTTTTTAGATTTTATCTTATCTCCCAAACTTTCCATCATTTCAGATGTAGGCCCTATAAATTCTATTCCAACTTCCCTGCATTTTCTAGCTAATTCTGGGTTTTCAGATAAAAAGCCATATCCTGGATGTATTGCATCTACACCCTTTTTAAGTGCTATTTTAATTATTTCATCTATACTTAAATAAGCTTCAATAGGCCCCTTGTTTTTTCCAATTAAATAAGATTCATCTGCCTTTGTTCTAAATAGCGAGCTTCTATCTTCCTCTGAGTAAATAGCAACAGTTCTTATTCCAATTTCACTGCATGCTCTAAATATCCTAATAGCAATTTCTCCTCGATTTGCTACCAATATTTTTTTAAATTTTTTCTGCATGATACACCTCCAATATTGTAAAGCTTTTACTTTTATACATTCCCTATATTATATAGTTAATTATCACTTCTGTAAACTCTTTTGTAGTAAGTTTACCTCCTAAGTCAAAAGTTTTATTATCTTTCTCTATTAAAGCTTTTCTTAAAGCTTTTTCTATCTTTACAGCAGCCTCTAATTCTCCTATATGTTTTAGCATCGTTACTCCCGATAATATAGCAGATATAGGATTTGCAATACCTTTTCCCATTATATCTGGTGCTGATCCATGAACTGGTTCAAATATTGCCACATCTTCTCCTAAATTTGCACCCGGTGCAAGACCTAGCCCTCCTATTAAACCAGCCGACAAATCAGATAGTATATCTCCGTAAAGGTTTGGTGCAACTATTACATCATAGTCTTTTGGATATTGTACAAGTTTCATGCACATTGCATCTATTATTACATCTTCAAATTCAATGTCCGCGTATTCACTAGATATATTCTTTCCACATTTTAAAAATAATCCATCAGATAATTTCATAATATTCGCCTTGTGAACTAAAGTTACCTTTTTTCTCTCTTCTTTCCTAGCTAATTCGAAAGCGTATCTACATATTCTTTCGCTAGCTTTCCTAGTTATTATCTTTATGCTCTCTGCAGCATCATCCCCAACCATATGCTCTATACCTGCATATAGATCTTCAGTGTTTTCCCTCACTATCACAAGATCTACATCTTTGTGAAGACTTTCTACTCCCTCAAAGGATCTTATAGGTCTTATATTTGCATAGAGATTTAAATTTTTCCTTAGATATACATTTATACTTCTAAAACCCTCTCCTACTTGAGTAGTTATAGGACCTTTAAAAGCTACTTTTCTTATCTTTATTTTTTCTATTGCATCATCTGGTAGGGGCACTCCTTGACTCTTTATAGCATCTTCTCCTACAGTTACTACATCCCAATTTATCTTAACTCCTGTAGCTTCAATCACTTCTACAGCAGAAGACATTACCTCTTTTCCTATGCCATCTCCATAAATTAATACTATATTATGCCTCACTCATCTTCACCTTCTTTAACAATTTTATAGTTCTTTTTATCTTTTATAAAATTTAGCAGTCCACCAGCCTTTAACATTTTTCTCTGTCTTTCAGTAACTTCCACTTGAAGTCCATATGTTGAATTTTTTGTAATATTTTCAATTATTACATTGTCCATATCTATTTGACTGATTAAATCTTCTATTACTAATTCATCTAATAAATCTATATTAGAATAATCGCTATTATCCGTAAATATCAATGGAATTATACCATTGTTGATTAAATTTTGTTTGTGTATTCTTGAAAAGGATTTTGCTATTACAGCTTTTACGCCTAAATAAAGAGGCACTAAGGCTGCGTGTTCCCTGCTAGATCCCTGGCCGTAATTATCCCCCGCTACTATAATACCTCCACCATTATCCTTGGCCCTTTTTGGAAAGTCTGCGTCACATGGAACTAAGCAATAATCAGACAAATAAGGTATGTTTGATCTATATGGAAGCAGTTTTGCATTTGAAGGCATTATATGATCTGTTGTTATATCATCTTCAACCTTTATTAATACCTTACCCTTTATTGTATCTTCAAGTTTCTTTCCAATTGGGAAATCTTTAATATTAGGACCTCTTATTATTTCAGTTTCACAATCTATATCTCGGGGCTCAATTATTAGATTGTCATTTACTAAGAACTTATTTGGAAGGGATATATTCAAATCCTCTATATATTCTCTTGGATCTGTTATATATCCTCTTAAGGCAGAAACTGCAGCTAGCTCTGGACTTACTAGATATACATCAGCTGATACTGTACCCGATCTTCCTAAAAAATTTCTATTAAAGGTCCTAAGACTTACTCCATCTGTGTTTGGAGCCTGGCCCATTCCTATACAAGGGCCACATCCCGATTCAAGAATTCTTGCACCTGCAGAGATCAGTTTTGAAAGTCCTCCATTTTCTGCTAGCATATTCAATACTTGTTTTGATCCAGGAGAAATAACTAGCGATACATGTTCCGCTATAGTTTTCCCCTCTAATATTTTAGCAACTTTCATTAAATCTATATAGGAAGAATTGGTACAGCTGCCTATAGCTACTTGATTTACTTTTATTTTTTTCAAACTACTTATAGCTACCACATTATCTGGGCTATGAGGGCAAGCAATCATAGCTTCTAACTCATCCAGATTTATCTCTATACATTCTGAATACCTTGCACCCTTATCAGCTACTATCTCTCTATAATCATCTGCTCTATCTTGAAGCTTTAAAAATTCATAGGTTTTTTCATCAGATGGGAACACTGAAGTTGTAGCCCCTAGTTCTGCTCCCATGTTTGTTATGGTGGCTCTTTCAGGTACAGATAAACCTTTTATTCCTTCTCCAAAGTATTCAAATATTTTACCTACTCCACCTTTAACCTTATATCTCTTTAAAACTTCAAGTATTATATCTTTAGCTGATATACCAGCTTTTAAATTCCCTTTAATCTCTACACCTACTATTTTGGGCATATTTATAAAGTATTCTCCACCTGCCATTGCAACTGCAACATCTAAACCTCCAGCTCCTATAGCTAACATCCCCATTCCTCCTGCTGTTGGAGTATGGCTATCCGATCCTAAAAGAGTCTCTCCTGGCACTGCAAATCTTTCAAGATGTACTTGATGACATATACCATTACCTGGCTTTGAAAAGTATATTCCATATTTTTTTGCCACTGTCTGTATATATAGATGATCATCTGCATTTTCTGGACCTGCTTGTAGCATATTGTGATCAATATATGCAAGAGATTTTTTCGTCTTTACCCTATCTATACCCATGGCCTCAAACTGAAGATAGGCCATGGTTCCAGTTGAATCCTGTGTTAAGGTTTGATCTATTTTCAATCCTATTTCACTTTTATTTTCTATTTTGCCAATCATTAT
The DNA here is from genome assembly GCA_964428475.1 of uncultured Tissierellaceae bacterium. Lineage (GTDB taxonomy): Bacteria > Bacillota > Clostridia > Tissierellales > Tissierellaceae > JARICQ01. The sequence goes on along the minus strand of CAYRYO010000004.1, from coordinate 11,447 downwards.
ATGGTCCTTTATTATCTTTTCTGCTACTGTTAATTTCATATCTTTACCCCCAATTATTTCTAAATAGCTTTTATTTCTCCCATGTTAGATACATTTGGAATAAACCTAGCAACCAATCCTTTTAATTCTTCATTTGTGATACTAGCAGTTCTTCCACTATCATATTGTTGGTCTATCCAATTTTTCATAGGCACTATTCTCTTATCATTTTTTTCAAATTTATCTGCATCATTTAATTTAAAATAAGCATTTATCCATGCAGCTATACCTGCTAGACCCGAATAAGAATTAACTGCAATTAGAGGTGGTCTATTTAGTATCTTTTCAGTATCAAAACTATTGTATATTTCTATATTTTTAAGCATTCCATCTGCATGTATTCCTGCCTTAGTGATATTAAAGTCATCTCCTACAAATGGCATCTTTGCAGGAATGATAACTCCGAGTCTATTTTCAAAATAAGCTGCTATCTCTGAGATAATTTTAAGATTCATATTCTTTGTATTGCCTTTTATCTGTGCATATTCAAATATCATAGATTCAAGAGGACAATTTCCAGTTCTCTCTCCTATTCCAAATAAAGTAGCATTTACAGATGAACCACCATATAGCCATGATGTTGTTGAATTTACTACTACACTATTAAAATCATTGTGTCCATGCCATTCAATAGATGATGCTGGTACATGACAATAATATCTAAGTCCATAAATAATGGCAGGAATTGATCTAGGAAGTTCAACCCCTATATGAGATATGCCTAGACCTAATGTATCACATGCTCTTATTTTTACTTCCATATTATACTTATATGATAATTCCATCAAACTCTTTGCAAGTGGTGCAACAAATCCAGAAAAATCTGCCCTTGTTATGTCTTCAAAATGACATCTTGGTATAATGCCATTTTGAAGTGCAGCCTCTGCTATATTTAGATAAGATTCCATGGCTTCTTTTCTATCCATTCCAAGTTTATGAAATATGTGATAATCCGAACAAGACATCAGTATTCCAGTTTCTTTTATATTCATCTCTTTTACTAATTCGAAGTCCTCTTCTTTAGCTCTTATCCAAGATGTTATCTGGGGGAATTCATATCCCCTCTCCATGCACTTTTTTACTGCCATTTTATCCTTTTCAGAATAAAGGAAAAATTCTGTCTGCCTTATTATTCCGGAATTATTATCTAATTCATGTAAGTAGTCATATATAGTCACTATCTCTTCAACAGTCATAGCCTCCATTGATTGTTGGCCATCTCTAAATGTAGTATCTGTTATCCAAATATCCTCTGGTATATTTAATGGCACTTGTATATTATTGAATTTTACCTTTGGTATTTCTTCATATGGAAACTGATCTTTAAATAAATTTGGTCTTAATGTATCAATTGCTTTGTAAATCATTTGCACTTCCTCCTTTTATTTTATTTTAATTGCAAGTTTATATTTCAAACTTGTCTTTTTGTATTTCAAGATTTATTTTAATATGCTTTGAATTTATTATGTCTTTATACAATTGTCGTCATTTCCCTTGTCGGATTTCGGGCTTGTTTCCCCACCATTAGAAGCCTCACGTCCTCAGATTCCTGTTTGAAAAATCTATCACTTCATCTTGTTAAATCATGTGTTTTCATTATCTTAGCATATTGAATTTCATATTACAAGTCTTTTTTGCAAGTTTTTTTATATTTATTGCATTATTACGGTTTAATCTTTATCTTGTCATTTTGTTTTTTAATTATTATAAGGGGTATACTATTTTAGGAAAGGTGTTTTTAAACTAAATCAAGAAAAGGAGAGATTATATGTTAGCTATTACCTGCAAGGAAATGCGAGAAATGGACAACTATGCTATTAAAGATATAGGAATACCTAGTATTCTTCTTATGGAAAATGCAGCTTTTAGGGTATTAGAAAATATTAATTTAGAAAAGTACAATAAATTTACTATTATTTGTGGTATAGGCAATAATGGAAGCGATGGATTAGCTATTGCTAGACAGTTGATTATGAAAGACAAAAGCATAGATCTATTTATAATAGGCGATGTTAGAAAGGGAACTGAAAATTTCAAAAAATACTTTAACTTTTTAACTAATATGGATATAAATTATATAAATATAAATAAAAAAGATGATCTGTCTAAATTGCAAAACTCTCTAGAAGAAAATGAAATGACTATAGATGCATTATTTGGTCTAGGACTTGCACGGAATATCGACAATTTGTATTTTGATGTAATTTCTTTTACTAATCAGTTTTCACTCTATACACTGGCAGTAGATATCCCATCCGGACTTAACTGTGATACTGGAAACGTTATGGGCATTGCTATTAAAGCAGATAAAACCATAACATTCCATATGGCTAAAAAAGGTCTGCTGGATAGAGAAGGCTATACTGGAGAAATTTTAATAGAGAATATAGGTATACCAGATAAAGCTACAAATGCTATACTTAATTCAAATTAATCAAAATATAAGTATAAACTATCATTTATATGTTATACTATAAATAGGACAAGAATGAACAAGTTATTGTGCTATCAATTATAGAAAGGAGGAGTTTTCTATAGCTAGATTGAATTCGGCTCAAAGTACAAATGATCCTATTAAAATGTATCTAAAGGAGATAGGGGAGGCTCCCCTTCTAACTAGAGAAGAAGAAGTGGAATTGGCAAAGGCAATTATAGATGGCGATGAAGCTGCGAAAAGAAAACTTGCAGAATCTAATTTACGGCTTGTAGTGAGCGTAGCTAAAAAGTATGTAGGAAGAGGCATGAGTTTTTTAGATTTAATTCAAGAGGGAAATGTAGGTCTTATGAAAGCAGTTGAAAAATTTGATTATACTAAAGGTTACAAATTTAGTACCTATGCTACTTGGTGGATACGTCAAGCAGTGACTAGATCTATTGCCGATCAAGGAAGAACTATACGTGTTCCAGTTCATATGATTGAAAATATAAATAAACTCATAAGTGTTCAAAAACATTTAATTCATGAACTAGGAAGAGATCCAACACCAGAAGAAATTTCCGAAATAATGGATATAGATGTAGATAAAGTTGAGAGTATAATGAAAATTGCTCAAAAACCTGTATCTTTGGAAACTCCAATCGGTGAAGAAGAAGATACTGAGCTCGGGAGCTTTATAGAAGATGATTTAATACAGACCCCAGCAGAAGCCACAGCACATGTTATGTTAAAAGAACAACTCTTAGAAGTATTGGAAACTCTTTCTGACAGAGAACAACAAGTTCTAAAACTTAGATTTGGTATTGATGATGGAAGAACTAGAACTCTTGAAGAAGTTGGAAAAGTATTTAATGTTACTAGAGAGAGAATTAGACAAATTGAATCAAAGGCAATCAGAAAACTAAAACATCCAAGCAGAAGTAAAAAACTAAAGGACTTTTTAGATTAAAAAAGACTACAAACATCTACCTTAAAGTGGATATTTGTAGTTTGTCTTTTTTATATACTTATAATCATCATCTATAGAAATAATATTTATACTAGCATTTTCCACTTTGAATCTAAAAAAATAATCTGGATTGTCAAATATCCAGCAAAGTGCTAGTCGTATAACACAATCATGGCAAATTAATAGGGTGTTCCTACCACTTATAACAACTTCTTCTAAGAATTCACTTAGCCTATTATATACATCCAATACACTTTCACCTTGTGGAACTCTGTAGTTTATTGAATCAGATATCCATGCTTTTGATTCTACAGGATATATGTCACTGATTTCTTTAAATGTCTTCCCCGTAAAAGCTCCAAAGTTAATCTCTCTAATTCTTGATTCTATTTCACCTTTGAGTCCAAGATATTGTAGTGACTCTACTGTCCTCTTTAGTGGGCTATAATATACTTTTTCGTATTTGATCTGAGTAAGTAAGTCTTTTGCCATTAGTATCTCGTCTTTGCCCTTTTGCGTAAGAGATGTGCTATCTCTGCTAAATACCTTTTCTATATTATCTTGTGTTTCTCCATGTCTTATCATTATTATGTCCATATCATCACTACCCAAAAACTTAAAAGAGAAATAACATCTCCTATTTCTATTATTGCACCACATACATCACCTGTAACACCATCTATCTTTTTATATGATACATGGCTAATATATTCTGCCGCTAAAAATGTAACAATCAAAGGTATTATGTATTTAATGTCTAAAATAAACAAAATTAGTAGATAAATCATAGCACTCATTATCATAAGAGTTTTAGGTTCACTATCACTAAACATCTTTCCTATTCCATTTGACCTCGATGTTTTTTTTGTAGATATTATCCAAGCAATTACAATTCTGCTATTAGTAAAAGAAAGAATCAAAGCCAATAATGGTTGAGATATACTAAAAATCAATATAAACTTAAATAAAATAAGCAATACCATGCTTAAAACTCCAAATGCACCAATCCTACTATCTTTCATTATCTCTAGTGTTTTTTCTTTATCTCTATTTGATAAAAATCCATCAAAAGTATCAGAAAGACCATCTAAATGAAGCCCTCCCGTTAAAATTATAGTTGATAGAACGGTCATAAAAGATGCTATCATTAGATCATATTTAAATAGTACAAAGTAAATTAGTCCTCCTATTCCTCCAATTACCCCACCTACTAGTGGTAGGAAAAATACACTATATTTTATATTCTTCTCACTAAAGTCAACAGGTATATTTATAGGTATACGTGTGAAAAATTGAAATGCTAAAATCAATCCCTTTATCATTTAATCTTCACTGGTATACCACAGCATACCAAATAAACCTCATTTGAAAGTGATGCTATCCTTTGGTTTACTCTCCCTTGAATATCTCTAAAGACCCTACTTACATGATTTTCAGGTACTATAGAGGCTCCCACTTCATTTGTTACTAATACTAGCTCATAGCCTTTAAACTCAATTTCATCTATTAATTTGTCTAGTTCTAATACCACAGTATCTTCTATCTTTCTTTGTAGATTATGGTCTATATATTCTATATCCTTAGATATATCGTACATTATATTTGATGTAAGCACTGTAATACAATCTAATAAGTAATGTCTTTCCTCTCCTACTGCTTCCAATAGATTGTAATTGCCCTCAAATGTACGCCACTCACCCGGTCTAGACTCTTTATGAAGTTTTACTCTATCTTCCATTTCTACATCCCATATCTTGGAAGTAGCTATATAAACCACATCTAAATTGTCTTTATATAGACTCTCCGCAAAACTACTCTTTCCACTTCTAGCTCCACCTGTAATCAAATAAATCATATTTTCACCTACTATTTTTATTGGTTTCTTCTCTGATTATCTTTTCTATTTTATCTAAATTATCTATCCCATTTTCCAGCTGTCTAGAAATAATTATTGGCCTAATATCTATGTCTTCACAAGCCTTTATTTTCTCAACAGTTCCACCCTTAATTCCACTGTCTTTCATTACAACATAATCCGCATTATATTCTTTGAACATAGCTATATTACACTCAATAGAAAATGGACCTAAAACAGCTATTATATCTTTCATTGAAATTCCTAGGTCACTGCATATTTTTATGCTCTCTAATGCTGGTAGTATTCTATATATAAATCTATTGCCTTCTTTTATCTTTTCAAAATCAACAATATTTTTAGATCCCGTAGTAAAAAATACAGTGCCTTTAATTTTAGATAAATAACTACAAGCATCCTCATAGTTTTCTAAATAAATTGCATTGGAATTTCTTTGTAATGATTCCCTAGTATATCTAATATATTTTATCTTAAGTTGGTCCCCTAGGTCTTTCGCATTTTTAGATACTATTTTTGCATAGGGATGAGTCATATCTACTATCAGAGATACTTTGTTTTTCAATGCGAAGTGCTTCATTTGGTCATAGTTCATCCGACCTACTTCTACATTTTTGGACTCAATAAATTCCCTACCTCCATCTGTAGCGACTGTAGCTATAAAAGAATCTATATCATTTATTCTCTCTATTATCTCTCTACCTTCACTAGTTCCTGCTATTATCCAAATCATTGTATATCATATCCTCTTGGAGTAATCATCCTATCCTTTTCTATATATGTCTTGCTGTTTCCTATGATTAATACAGTAAGCATATCTATCTTTTCATAGTCTATACTGTCTAAGCTAGTAAGTGTGATTTCCCTTCCATCTCTTCCGGAGTTTTTTACTATTCCCACTGGAGTTTTTGGATCTCTATATTTTAATACAATATCTATAGATTGACTTAAATGGTGTTTTCTACCCTTTGAACGAGGATTGTATATTGCTATTATAAAATCAGCTTGAGCTGCGCTCTTCACTCTCTTGAGTATTACTTGCCAAGGTGTCATTAAATCAGATAGGCTTATTGATGCATAATCATGCATTATAGCAGCTCCTAATTCTGATGCTGCTGAAAATGCTGCTGTTATACCAGGTACAATCTCAACTTGTATGTCACTAGCTAATTCAAGTATGGGCCCTGCCATACCATATAGTCCTGCATCACCTGTGCTGACTATAGCAGTAGTTTTACCTGCTCTAACAAATTCTATGGCTTTTTCACATCTTTCGATTTCTCCCCTCATTCCTGTAGAGAATAATTCTTTGCCATCTACTAATTCACCTAAATACTCTATATAGGGAGTATACCCAACTATCACTTCACTATTTTTTATCGTTTCTATCGCTCTAAATGTCATATGTTCTCTTCCACCTGGCCCTATGCCTACTACATATAATTTAGCCATCTTTTCTCTCCTTTTATATGGATATTGTAATTGCTTGGCATTTTAATTTTCCTCTATCTATATATCTATTTTCATTTTTTAGCATCCCTATATTCATGGGTAAATTCAGGATCGTATAATTTAGATCTTTGATACTCTCCTTCTATAAAATCCCCTACAAGAATTTGAGCAGTTTTTGTTATATTTTCCTCTTTTATTTTATTTTCTATGTTTTTTAATGTTCCAAATACAGTTTTTTCATCTTCCCAGCTAGCTTTATAAACTACAGCAACAGGAACGTCATCTCTTCCATATCCCTCTATTAACTTATCTACTACTTCTTTTATTGATTGCACAGATAAAAATATTGCCATAGAGGCATTGTGTTTTGCTAAACCAGCTAAATCCTCATCTTCTGGCACTGGAGTGCGTCCTTTTATTCTTGTAAGTATTATGGTTTGACTTACATCAGGAAGTGTAAACTCTCTTTTTATTGATGCACATGCTGCAGTAAAGGAGCTAACTCCTGGGATCACTTGATAATCTATCTTCTTGTCATTTAATATATCCATTTGCTCTCTTATTGCCCCGTAAATGGTAGGGTCTCCTGTATGTAATCTAACCACTTTCAGATTTTCCCCTACTCCGTCTTCCATTACCTCTATTACTTCTTCTAATGTCATTGAAGCCGAATTGTAAAACTTACAACTATCCTTGCAAAATTCTAAATGTTCCTTAGAAACCAAGGAACCTGCATAAACCACTATATCTGCTTGTTCTAATAACCTTCTTCCCTTGACCGTTATAAGATCTACATTTCCTGGACCTGCCCCTACAAAATTAATCATCTGTCTTCACTCCCTTTATTATGAAAATTGGATTTTGACTTTTAAGAAGTCCAATTTTATCCGCTACCGATACTTGTATCAATTGTGTTTCTATATCCTTATATTTATATTGATTTAGCAAGTCTGTAAATTCACTTAGATTTTTAAGTGTTATAAAATTAGCACACAAAATCCCATCTTTTTCTAAATGGGTATCTAAGTATTTAAATATCCCCTTCAAATTTCCCCTACTTCCACCTACAAAACATTTATTG